>CAYSVE010000085.1:10114-12861 GCA_964434365.1 uncultured Anaerolineaceae bacterium
CCCCTGCAGTAAGCGTAGCAGATCGTTAAAGCTCATCAATTCCATCATCTGGCGGCATTCCGCCTGGGTGTAGCCTTCTGGGTCGGCGGCGATAAGGCCGCTACCATATTGCTCGCAGTCGTAAATCATTGTCAGCAGTGTGCCCATATCCTCGGCAGTCGTCTGGTTGAAGGGGTCCGGCTGCGTGTCGAAGTTGGGGTTTGGGTCGGTGGCAGGCTGGGCGATAGACCCTAACTCCTGCCCGGCAATGCCGAGGTCGAAGGGAGCGGTGATGAATGTGTTCCGCGCGCCCACGAGCTGCATCGTATCGTTGATCTCCTGCAAACCGGTGAACAGGTTGCCATCGCCGATGATCTGCATGAGCAGATTGGAGGACGAGTTGTTGCTGCACAACATGGAGTTGGCCATCAGCCACGCTTCTTCTTGCGAAGGCGCGAATACCAACTCGCGGTAGTACTCCATCATAATCGGCAGCTTCATCACACTCGCCGCCGAGAAGGCCACATCACCATTCAGGTTGATCTCCTGGCCGGTTTGCAGGTCTAGTATATATACCGATGCAACGGTCGTCTGGCCGTCGTAGATGAAGCCGTTCGCGTCCAGGTAGGCGATGATGAGATTCTCCAGAGTGCTGATGTCTGCATTGAAGGCGGTCGTCCCCGCGATAGGTAGCACGACCGTGCGATTCTCGGGTTCGAACAGCGCAGCTTCGACCAAGGGCAAGGCGCGCTGCACGTCCAACGATTCGCCGCCCTGGCCGCCGCTCACGCCGAGGGTGTTGACGTCGAACGACGCGCCACCCGCACGACGATCGTAGCGTACCGAGATGTCTTGAAGATAATTGTTGAGTAGATTTCGCTGATATTCGGCATTAAGGGATACGTCGGCCTGCGCGATGGATTCCACCTGGGACAGATAGTTGATGAAACGGCCCCAGAAGCCGCCGCCGAGGTCGTTCGAGGCGGTCGCTTCGGCGAGCATCACCTGGTTGTTGATGCGGAAGCCGACCGTCGACGGGTCGAGCAAAATAGGCGCGTTGCCATAGTACAGCAAGACCGGTTGCGCGTAGGCCCGCTCCCATGTCGCGACTGCTTCGCCGGGTAACATATTCCCAACATCCCCGCCCGCGACGGTGAGGTCGGCGGGGAGGCGCTGTTGCAATCGGCTAAAGTTGACGAGTTCCAACACCAGCAGGGCCAGCGCTACCAGCAACATGGCGGAACTCAGGATCGGCAAAATCGGCAGGCCGCTACGACGGCGATTACGTGTGCCCAGTCCACTTAGCGACGAAGACATGGTGGTTACCTTTACTCAAACAAGGGTGAGCGCGCGGTCGATCGCGCGGATTTGGAAGTCGTGCATTTGGGGTAGGTTTTCGCGGGTGTGCCAGCGATACCCCAGCAGTTCGCTGCTGAGGTCGCCGACATCGCCGCGAGGGTAGCAGAGGTAGGCCAGGTTGATATGTTGGCGTGGGAAATCTGGAACTTCGGTGGCTATAATAGGGCCAACGTCTACCGTTAGCGATAGTTCTTCCTGCATTTCTCGGGCGATGGTGTTTACCGGGTCTTCGTGGCGGTCTACCCAGCCGCCGGGCAGGCCCCACGGGCTGCGCGGGTGGAACACGTGCTCGACGAGTAGAATGTGTTGCTCATCGTTGATAACGACACCCACCACTCCCATCGTGAATTTGGCCTGGCGCACCTGCCACAACACCAGCGCGAAGTCGACGAGGAGTGGGGTGCGGCGGATGATGGATGCGAGACGTCGCCGGACCATGTGCACTGCCTACCTTACACATATCACAAACGGCCAGCAGTGTAGCGAGGTCGCCGGGGGGCGTCAACCGTTCTCTAACGGTGGGGGCCGTTCGACGGCGGGCGGCCTATGCTATACTCAGGCTTATTGAAGCATGAACGAGCGTACTTTGTTGCAAACCGTTGTCAACCTCACAGACCTGTTTACCCAACACCCCGGCGACTTTTTCTATCACCTCGTTCTGGTGCTCACGCTCGCCGCAGGGTTCTTTATCGCGCTAGGTCAGCGCCGCCGCCATCCCGAGAGCCTATCATCATCGCGCTACATGCTCGCCTCGGGCGGGGCGTTGCTAGGCTGGGCCGTGCTCATCATCGGCGCGGTGTTTGCGCTCCTCACCCGGCAGGAGGCGAACACGATACTGCCGCCGCTGGAGCGTGCTGTCAACGTCACTGCGATGCTGCTCATCGGCTGGGCTTTTCTGACGGCGGACAGCGAACAGTGGGGGAATGGCCCTAACCTAGCATTGCTCGTGCTGCTGGTGACGGTCATCCTCGGGTACATCGTCACGGGCATCCAATGGCCGTTGATTGCGCCCGGTACCGACTTCAACCTCAGCCGCCTCGGCGTCGCGTGGACGTTTATCCAGGCGATAACGGCGCTGGTGGGTTTCGTGACGATGCTGGCGTACCTGCTGGGGGCATTTAACCGCACCGTCGTCGATTCTCCGCTGAAGCTGGTTTACTTCGTCGTGTTGCTGTTGGGGCATGGTGGCTCGCTCGCGCAGATGAGTTCTGGCCTGATGGTCGGCGACTATAGCGGCCTCTCGCGGTTGGCGCTGCTGGCGGTTGCACCCATTCTGCCGATCATCGTGTATCGAAACACCATCGGCCAGCTAGAGACGACCATCCTCAAGGCGCGCCTGGCTGCCGAGCGCATGAACGACGCGAAAGCGACGACGGAGGGCGGCGATGAGGCTGTCTCCCGCAGGGCCG
>CAYSVE010000086.1:0-12848 GCA_964434365.1 uncultured Anaerolineaceae bacterium
GCTCGGGCTAGTCGCGGTAGCTGTGCATTTCGCTTTTGTAGATCTTGATGTGATGCGGGCAGTTCATGGGCTTCAGCAAGAACTCCTCATCATCCACCGGGATGGGGTCGTACTGGCTGTCGCTGTAGTATGGATAGTGCCCGCTTGTCCGGTACAGGTCCAGGTTACCAATGTGTGGCGTCACGATGGGTTGGTATCCAGCATCGAGCTGGGCCTGACGCAGCCAGCGTTCCAGCGTGTCGCGCAAAATGGCACCGTTGGGCTTCCATAGGGGCAGGCCCTTACCGACCATCTGGCTAAACGTGAACAGGCCCTGTTTTTCACCAATCACACGGTGGTCGCGCTTTTTGGCCTCTGCCAGCAGTTGCAAGTACTCCTGTAGGTCTTCGGGCGTCTCCCACGCCGTGCCGTAGATGCGCGTAAGCTGCGGGCGATTTTCGTCGCCGCGCCAATAGGCCCCCGCGGGCTGCTTGTAGGTAATGCTGAACGACTTCGGATTGATTTCCTTCGTGCTTTCGACGTGCGGGCCGCGGCACAGGTCGGTGAACTTACTTTGCGTGTACACCGTGAGTGTCTCGGCGGGCGCGGCGATGGCGTTGCCGTTGTCGTCGACACGGCCATTCACGAGGTCGTCGATGAGTTCCAGCTTGTAGGGCTGGTCCTTGAATAGCTCGCGGGCCTCGTCCGGGTTCACCTCGCGCACCGCGAATTCGTGCGTCTGGCTCACGAGTTTACGCATGCGCTTCTCGACCCACTTCAGGTCCTCATCGGTGATGGGGCGCGGCAGGTCGAAATCGTAGTAGAAGCCGTCTTCGATGGGCGGGCCGATGGCGATTTTGGCTTCGGGGAAACGCTCCAGCATCGCTTCGGCCATCACATGGGCCAGCGAGTGCCGGAGGCGATAGAGGTAGCTGTCCTCGTACTTCTCCAAGGGTGTTACTCCTGTGGGTTTTTGTATTGCGAATTGAGGTATGTTGCGACGCTCCATCGAATTATAGCGGACACACGCCGTGGCGTCGCTAAATAGCGGAGCACAAACCGCGCAGGGGCCGACCGGTATGCCTGCCCGCCAATAACGGGAGCACGCGTGTGCGCTCCCCTGCACGTGCTTTATGCTCCACGCGGCCGACGCGATAAGACGCGATTGATGTAGCCGCTAGGGTGTGTGGCGCGGCATTGGGCCGTGGCTTCACACACGCTTTCGATGGCGCCGCAACGAATCGTTTTCGTGCTAGCCTTCTTCTTCGACGACCAGCACGTCCGACAGAACAACCGCAGCCACTTCCTGGGTGGCGCGCGTGCCCGTGGTGCTGGTAGTTCGCGACTCCGCCTCGTCGCTTTCGTCTTCCGTCACCTGCGTGAACAACGACTCGAACACGTCCATCGCAAGCAGGTTGTCGATCGTGTCTTCGATGGTGTCGCGGTCGAGTTCGTCGAGCAGAATGTGCGGCGTTTCGAGGGCGGCGTAGCGTACGACCGGCGTGTGCGGCATCTGGCTCGTGATCGCGTGGCTCAACTCCATCTGGTCTAGCAGGTAGGTCATGGTGACGAACAGCGCGGTGTAAATCGAGCCGTCCTCCATTTCAACCAACACATCGGAGCAAATGGCCTTGTCATGAGCCTTATCGTGTTGTTCGATCCAAATACGCTTCGGAATCTGTACGCTAGCGACCATGGGATTACCCTCCAAAACTTGTGATACACGCACGGATAGCGTGGAAATTGGCTTGTTAAAAACATGCAAAAAGGCCCTGCGGCCTTTACCCTATATAAGACGAAATGGAGCGATTGTCAAGAAATTCACATGTGAAGTTGTTAAGGGAGGGGTTTCGTTGGCCTATAGGCAACAAAAAAAGGCCAGTTGCCTGGCCCTGGTGTGTGCCTCAGCCGAGACTCGAACTCGGGACCTACGCATTTTCAGTGCGCCGCTCTACCAACTGAGCTACCGAGGCTTAACACTTCGCCAGTATAGGCCAACGTACGCACCCCAGCAAGAGTGAATTTTTGCCCTAACCGAACTCCCCCGCACGCCAGCGCTGCAACAACCACCTCGTCGTGTAGAAGGCCGTTGGCGGCATGTCATCGCGGGTGAAAAAACGCGCCTCCTCGGCGTCATCGTCGGGGACAGGCTCGCCGGTTGCTTGCAGCCGATAGGCGATGATGATGTCTGCGGTGCCGTCGCCGGGGTTGGCAAATACATCGATAAGGCGCACATCGGTCGGTATGAGGCCGGTCTCCTCGGTGAGTTCGCGGGCGGCGGCCTCGGCGGGGTCTTCGCCAGCATCGACAAACCCCGCCGGCAGTGCCCATTTGCCCTTCTCGGGGTCGATACCGCGCTTGATGAGCAGCACCGCATCGCCCCGCGCCACGAACATGACGACCGCAACTTTGGGGTCGTAGAACTGCACGAAGTCGCCGTTGGGGCATACGGGGCGCATCGCCCCGGCGTACGCGCGGGTTTGTAGCTCCGTACCGCATATGGGGCAATATCGATAGCGCTTCTTCATCGCGATTCGCTCTTCCTTACGTCATATCGCCCACAGCACGACCGCCGCGTCCAAACATCTATCGGACGCCACCCCACTCATCCCAGAAGGTTAGCTCACGGGCGGGTTTACGCGGCGCAGGCTTGAAGTCCTCGCCGGTGAAGTACGCTACCGGGAGCAGTGACGTCTGGGTGTATTCGGCAGGAATGCCCAACAACTCGCCGATTTCGCGCTCGTGCCGCAGGTGCAGCGTGGTCCACGCGCTGCCGATACCGCGCGCCCGCAACACCAACATAAGCGACCACGTCGCCGGGGCGATGGACCCGTACATCGACGCCTGTGCGATCACGCGTTCGGTTTTTCCACGCGCCAATCGTAGCAGGGGATGACCATCACCGGTGCGCGGTGCAGGTTTTCGGTGAGGTACGCCGCCGAGCGCCCGAAGCGCTGCCTCTCGGCAGCGCAGGCCTGCTTCGTCTCCTTGAAGGGGTCGCCCTCCAGGTACCATTCCCAGGCCATGCGATAGTAACGGGCTATTTCGGCGCGCTTTGTTTCGTCCGTTACGACCATGAACGCCCACGCCTGACCGTTAGAAGCTGTGGGGGCCTGAATCGCGATTTCGAGGCATTGCTGAATAATTTCCGGCTCCACCGCGCGCTCGAAGTCCAGCCGTTTGCGCACAGTGTGGGTGGTCGTCAGTAGTTTATCGACAGTTGCCAAATCCATGTTGCGGCGGCGCTTTCTTTTTTGCTCTCAACTGGGGCCAGTATAACCCTGGCAAAGAAAAACGGGCACCCGACAATCGGATGCCCGTACAACGCACGTCGTGATATAGCGAGCGTGTGGGTTAGTCGCCCACGCTCATCATTTCTTCTTCTTCGCCCTGGAAGGCGCGAATCTGGCTTTCGACATCGCAGAGGCCAAGCAGGTAAGCCCGCTTATTTTCGACTTCCGGCAGCGGCAGCATCCGCATCGGCTGAAGGAAGTTCGCCTTGAAGCCGCCCTCGGCCACAAAGGTATTGAAGAGCGTCACGAGGCCGTTGTACTGCAACACGATGGCGTTGAGGTAATCGTCGTTTTCGGTGACGGCCCACAACTCGCACGCCGCGAACAACGCCTCCACCCAGTGGATGAGGTCGCCAGTTTTGTACTTTTGCTCGGGGTCGTTGCTGAGGTCGGCGTCTTTGATCTCATCGAGCAGGGCGCGCACGCTCGCGACGACTTCGGCCATCGGCAGGTCTATCGGCAGGTTCATCTGCTCCACCGCATCGACCAGGTGGAAGAAATCCGGCTTGCGGATGTCGCGCGGTTGCGCGTTCAATTCGTTGTGCGGGGCCGAGACATACATCTCGCGCCGCAACTCGTCGACACGCCCGCTTTCGTCGACACGTGGCATCTCATCGCTGAGGTAGCGTGCGGCGTGCTTGGCCGTCATAAACGTGTTAACCGTGTAATGCCCATCGAAGACCGGCAACACGAACGAGTCGATCACACTCTGGCCGATGTAGCTTTCCTTCACGAAGCCCTTGGACCCCGCCACAAGCAAATTCTGGCTGAGGATTTCGTTCACGCGTAGCAGCAGGTAGCTCTTCAGCATGGTGCCGTGGAATTGTAGCCAACTGCCCTTGTTCAGCACGGCGCTGCGGTAATAAATAAAGTCCACGAGAGCAGTTTGCAGGCTGAGCGTGTACATCTGGCGGAATACGTTGCTGAAGTCGACCGGGTTGGTGCCGAAGATGTTCTTCGTGCTCAGGTGCTCGATAGCGGCGGGCACCGCGTGATGAACCATCCGCACGCCCATGTAGGTGCACTGGTACTTACTGGGCATCGCCATGCGCTGCACGATGCTGAGGCCGTGGCCCTTTTTGCCGAGCAGGCGGCCTGGTCCGTCGATGTCGTACTTGGTGAGCACCATATTCGTGAGCACGTGTGTCTCTAGCCGCTCCCAGTTTTTGCAACTGCTGCGCGGCACCAAAAACAGGCTCAGGCTGCGCGGACCATTTTGCTCTGGGTCCACCTTGGCCAGCACAAGGTGGTAGTCAGCATGGTACGAGTTGTTAATCATCCACTTGTTGCCCTGGATGTGATACTCGCGCTCGTCCGGGTCGTCGCTAACGGGGGTTGCGCTAGTGCGGATGCTCAGCAGGTCACTACCGCAGTGCTCCTCCGTCCAACCCAGCGAGAAAATCGAATCCTTCACCTCTTCGGCGATCTCCGGCTCATCGGCAGCGGGGATCATCTGGTAGGCGAGCATACTCGCCCCCGCAGCGACCATCAAGCTGGGGTGGTCGTCGAAGAGCCGGGTGAGCGTGCGCATGATCTTGAGCAGATCGAACTCTGGGAAGATGTGGTCATACACCTGGCGCATGACCTTGCGCATCTCGTCGAAGTCGACGGTCTGGCCGAAATTGGGGTCTTGTGTGTACATCGTCATAGCTAGGAACTTCTTCCAATCGATTGTCTAATCGCAGTTGGCGGGGTAGCCCTTGAATACCTATAAACCTGTCCCACACCAAAAGTTACGCGAATTCCGTAAATTAATCGAACGAAAATTTGACTGAGGCATATATGTTAAGTCAATTGCTACCGAGGGGCAAGCCTCGTAGTTGGACAGTACACACAATACTCATCGAACGCTAGTGACGAACGTCACGAAAGGCTTGTTCGCGTCGTGGTCTCCAGTTCGTTCCGCTTTTGCTCCAACCGCTCCATCACCAGGTTCACATGCGACTTGAGGATATAAATGCCATTCATATACATAAACGGCAGAGACACCCGATGGGTGAGGTCATCGAGGAGGTCGCGCAGGCGCTTCTGCTCCACCAAAATCTCATCGAGCGTCATGCTCCCCAGGCGCGCTTCGATTTCCGCGAGGATAGTGTACCAGTGGGTCGTTTGGTAGCGGATGTGGAAGCGATACAACGGGCTTATCGCGCGGTACAGGGTGTACACCGTCAGCAGGGGCAGGCCAACCACCAGCAGGCGATCCAACAACACGGCCAGCCGAAAGGGGAAATTGCGCTCGAACCACGACGGCCCGTCCTCGTAGATGTTCACGGCGTGGCTATTGGCGGGGAGTTCGGCGTACAGCAAGTTCGGAAACTCGTTGACGGACTCTAGCAGGCCGCCCCCACTGTGAATAATCTGGGCTTCGCGCGCGAGCAGCCGTACCAGCCCGGGGTGTAGCCCCTCGCGCACGACCATGGTTGCGGTGACGGCGAGCAGCGTTTTGTCTTCGACGGGGACGTTTTCAGAAAAGTCGATCACGCCTTCACCGATCGTCACACTGGTCATATAGGGGAAGCGGCTGTTGTACGCCGCGACCCTGCGGAAGCTCAGCAACTCGACCTCGGGCACCACCAGTAAATTGCGCACGGCTGCGGCCCGTGGCGAGACGATCACGAACAACGCATCGATTTCACCCGCTTCGATTGCGTCCGCCGCTTCGCCGAAGGGCAACGGCAGCAGGTCCGTATTGGTGTCATCGATGTCGTTGAGCGCGAGCAGTTGGTTCGCAACGAGGCGTGTGCCGCTCCCTTCGACGCCAACGGCTATCCGTCGCCCGCGCAAATCCGAGAGCACATCCACCGTCACATCGGCACGATGAAAAACCCAAATCGGCTCGTAGAACAGGCTGCCCAGCGTGGTAAGTCCGTCCAACGAATCGATAGCAGTAGTCGTCCCGGTTTGCACGAAGCCTGCATCGGCGGTACCGGCTTGCAAGCGCGCCAGCGTCTCGATGGAACCAGCCCCCGGCAGCACGGTCGCCTCAACACGATTTGTTGCGAGGTGGTCGGCGTATTCCAGCCCAAACGCGTAGTAGGCGCCCTCCGTACCACCCGTCGAAATCACCAGATTCGTCGGCGGCAGGGCAAACAACACGTAGGCGACCACAAGCCCGATGACGATAAGCACCGAGAGCGATGCGTTCAGCGGCGTGAGCAAGCGGTTGAGGTAATTAGGCATTTAGCATATCCGCTATCGCACGAACGACCGCGCCAGGGCCGGGGAGCTTCTCCTGCCACAGCGTAGGCACATCGACGACAAGGCCGTGCAGCAGTGGGGTGGTGTAGGTGCCCGCAGGGGGCACCGCGCGGTAGATGCCCCCCTCGGCCAACCGATGAAAGCGGGCCAACTGCCGCGCGGGGTCGATGAGCCAATACTCGCGCACACCCCCCTTCTCATACTCGGCGAACTTGGTGCCGTAGGCGCACGAGGTGCTCTCGTCGCTTACCACTTCGATGCAAATGTCGGGCGGCCCCTGCATAACGGTCTCGTTGAGCGTGCCGGGGTTCCCCTCAAGCACCACCATGATGTCCGGCTCGCGGTAGGCCCCCACGCTGGCGAGGCGCAGGATGAAGGGCGCGCCGATGGCCTCACCCCCACCGCGTATCTCAAAGTAGCTTTTCAGTAGCGTGTTGAGGTAGAACACAATTTGCTCGTGACGACGTGTAGCTGGCGATATCTTGATGAGTTCTCCTCGCACCCACTCGTAGTGCCGCTCGGCGTAGTGGTCTAGGTAGTCCTGCTCGCTGACGTGCGTCGGGGTGTCGGTTTTGGGCGGGTCCTGTATCGACATGTGGGGTTCCCATCTCTCGCGGGCGACGTATCCGCATCATAGCATAGCGCGTGTTGTACATGCGGCCAGCGACACCTTGCAATCTCTCATATTAGAATTGCGACGGAACGCCCCACTGTAGCGGTTGCTCTGCTACAATACCGTCCTTAAATCACAATATGAACAAATTTAGCAACGGCATATGGAGTCACGATGTCCGACGTAACCAAGCACGAATTGGCGAACGGCATGACGGTGCTGCTGAAGGAGGTCCACAGCGCGCCGATCATCTGCTGGGCGGTGTTGTATCGCATCGGCAGCCGCAACGAGCGCACCGGCCAAACTGGCATCTCCCACTGGGTCGAGCACATGATGTTCAAAGCCACGGAGATGTTCCCCGAAGGCGGGCGCGACGAAGCAGTAGACCGCGAAGGCGGTAGCTGGAACGCCATGACGAGCACCGACTACACCACCTACTACGAAACCCTCCCGGCAGATCGCATTCGGTTAGCGCTGGAAATCGAAGCGGACCGCATGACCACGACACGCTTTCTGGCGGACGAGGTCGAGAGCGAGCGCACGGTGATTATCTCCGAGCGGCAGGGTGCGGAGAATAATCCGCTGTTCTGGCTAGACGAAGAGGTGAGTGCGGCGGCCTTCCGCGTGCATGGCTACCACCACGAGATCATCGGCGACATGACGGACCTGCACACGATGACGCGCGACGACCTCTACAACCACTACACAACGCACTACATGCCCAACAACGCGATTGCAGTGGCCGTCGGCGACTTCGACACGGACGAGATGCTCGCGCTGGTGCGCGAAATCTACGAGGTGATCCCTGCCGGGCAACTGCCGAATCAGTTCGTGCGGCCCGAACCGCCCCAGCGCGGCGAGCGTCGTGTGAACGTGCAGCGCCCCGGCAGCACAGCCTTCTTGCAGTTCGCATATCATGTACCCCCCGCCACCCACGCCGACTGGTTCGCGCTGAAGATGCTCGATAGTATCCTCAGCGGCCCGGGCGGTGGCATCGGCAACAAGAGTAGCCGCTTGTACAAAGCCCTCGTCGATACCGGCCTGGCCATCAGTGTGAGCGGCGGCCTGCGCGAGAGCATCGACCCGTTCCTGTACGAGACGACAATCGTCGTGCGCGATGGCCAGGACCCGGCAACGTGCGAAGCGACCTACGACGAACAAATCGCGCGCGTTGTCGACGAGGGTGTTTCGCAGGCCGAACTCGACCGCGCCCGCAAACAGGCTCGCGCCGCCTACGCCTATAGTATGGAGCGCGTGACCTCGCAGGCTTTCTCATTGGCCCGCGCGGAGAACTTCGACAGCTACAAGTGGGTGGAGCGCTACCCGGAGCGCCTGGAAGCGGTCACCCTGGGCGATATTCATGACGTGGCGCGGCGCTACCTGCGCGCCTCGAACCGTGTGGTGGGCACCTTCAACCCCGCCGAACCTGAGGAGGCAATGGCGTGAACTCGCTCCCATCGTCAGCAAATGTTACCCGCACCGAACTCGCCAACGGCGTGACGGTGCTCGTCTACGAAAAAACCAGCACCCCGAGCGTGGTCGTCGCGGGCACGCTGCGCGGCGGCGGCATCCGCGAGACGCTGGAAACCGCCGGGCTGGCCTCGATGACCGCCGAGGCGCTCATGCGCGGTACGGCCAACCGCACTTTCGAGGCGTTGCACGAGGAAATGGAAGCGCTCGGCATGGACCTCGATGTCGATGCCGGGCAGCACAAGGCAGCTTTCAGCGGCAAGGCCCTGGCCGAAGACCTGCCCACGCTCATCGAATTGCTCGATGATGTGCTGCGGAACCCCACCTTCCCCGAAGAGCAGATCGAACTGCTGCGCGGCGAAACCCTCACCGAACTCAACTACGCCTACTCCGAGAGCACGCGCTACATGGCGAATCGCACTTTCCGCGAGACGCTGTACCCGCAGGCACACCCGTATCACCGTCCCTCGGCGGGCACACCGCAGACGGTCGCCGCGCTGACAATCGAGCAGATGCGCGAGTTCCACAGCACGTTCTACGGGCCGACGGGCCTCACGATCGTCGTGGTGGGTGCGGTGAAGGCCGACGACGCCGTGAACACGGTCGCGGAGAAGCTTGGCACCTGGCAAAACGACAATCAGCCAGCACCGATCGATGTGCCAGGCGCCGAGGCCCCGACCGAAACGGTGCGCGCGCACATTAATATGGCGCACAAATCGCAAGCCGACCTCGTGATCGGCACGGTGGGGCCGTCGCGCTTCAGCGATGACTACCACGCGGCGAACCTCGCCAACAGTGTGCTCGGCAGCTTCGGCATGATGGGCCGCGTCGGTGATGTGGTCCGCGAGCAGCAGGGGCTGGCCTACTACAGCTACAGCGCCCTCGATGCCGGGTATGGGCCGGGACCGTGGCGTGTCATCGCTGGTGTCGACCCGCGCAACGTCGAAAAGGCGACGAACAGCATCCTCAACGAGGTGCGACGCTTGGCCGAGGAACCCGTCAGCGAGGAGGACCTGAGCAATAATCAGGCGTACTTTACGGGGCACCTGCCCCTTCAACTGGAAACGAGCCGGGGCATCGCCAACACCCTCCTCACCATGGAGAGCTACCACCTCGGCCTCGATTACCTGACCGGCTATGCCGATCGCATCAACGCGCTGACGCGCGACGACCTGATGAACGCCGCCCAGAAGTACCTCAACCCGGGGGCGATGGTCATCGCCGTGGCCGGGCCAGACGGCAAGAACTAACCCCGCACTACATTGGGCGAGGCTCGGTCGAGCCTCGCCTGCGCCCGTACCCGCTTCGTGCAGTGGAAAATTGCATTTTTGTGCGATATCGATGTTCCAGGGTTGATACTTGGCATCATGAGCAAATAATCGCAAAGTACACGGTACAAGTAAAATTTACACAACAAACCCGAGGTGTTAAACTACCCCCCAGGTAATGTTGTGTAAGGGTAATGCCATGACGTTCACGCCCCGCCCCAAACAGGCCGAGGTACTGCGCTATCGCCGTGGCCACATGGGCGTCGCAGCGGTGCCCGGCAGCGGCAAAACGAGCACCCTCAGCTACCTGGCCAGCCAACTCCTCGCCGAAGTCCCCCTGCAACCCAACCAGGAGATCCTCGTCGTTACGCTGGTGAAGGCCGCCGTCGGCAACTTCGCCCGGCAGATCAGCGGCTTCGTCCGCGCGAGTGGGCTGTTGGCCGGCTACGGCTACCGCGTGCGGACGCTCCACGGCTTGGCCAACGACATCGTGCGCGAGCGCCCCGCCCTGGTGAACCTGTCCGACGCGTTTACCATTATCGACGAGCGCGAGGCAGGCGACATCCTGCAAGATGCTGTCGACGCGTGGATCCTCGCGCACCCAAGCGTGATGGACGACTTCGTCGACGAGGAGTACGAGGGCAAGCCGAGCATCGAAACCAAACACTGGCCCGAGGCCGTCTTCGAGGTGGCGAACACCTTCATTCGGCAGGCCAAGGACTGGGAACTTTCGCCCGATGAAGTTTACGCGCGCCTAGAGGCCTTCCCTCAGCCCATAGAATTAGCTGAAATGGGGCATCAGATATACGTGCAATATCAGCGCGCGTTGGCCTATCGCGGCGCGGTCGACTTTCAGGATTTGATTCGGCTGGCACGTGCGGCCCTCCTGAATGCCCCCGATTACCTCGCGCGCCTGCAAAACCGCTGGCCGTACATCCTCGAAGACGAAGCCCAGGACAGCAGCCAACTTCAAGAGCAGATTTTGCGCCTGCTCGTGGGTGAGGGCGGTAATTGGGTGCGCGTCGGCGACCCGAACCAGGCCATCTACGAGACGTTTACCACCGCCAACCCGCAGTTCCTCCGCGACTTTTTGACCGAACCCGGCGTGCAAGCGCGGGAACTCCCCAACAGCGGGCGCAGCCAGCCGAGCATTATTGCGCTGGCCAACGGCCTTATCGACTGGACCCTGCACGACCACCCCGCCGACTCGATCCGCGAGTTGCGACCGTTGCAACCGCCGCATATTCTTCAAACGCCCCCAGGCGACCCGCAACCCAACCCACCGGATAACCCCGCCGCCGTCTTCGTGATGCCCAACGACTACACACCGGAGCAAGAACTGCTGAATGTCATCGGCAGCGCCGAACGTTGGATCGCCGAAAACCCGGACCTCACCTGCGCGATACTCGTGCCGCGCAACGCGCGCGGCTTCGCGGTCGCGAATGCGCTGAAGCGCGCGAACATCCCCTACGTGGAGCTTCTGCGGAGCACCACCGGCACGCGTGAGGTCGCAGGCGCGCTGGGCAACCTGCTGCGCTTCCTCGCCCACCCCGCAGATAGCGACCACCTCGCGACGGCGTATCGGGTGTGGCGGCGGGCCTGGCGCGACGACGAAGAGAGTAGCCGCCAACTCACGCACATCGCATCGCTGCTGAAGAAGGCCAACCACGTCGAAGCCTTCCTGTACCCTGTGGGCGAAAGCTGGACCGAAACCGTGCCCGAGGCGCGCGAAAACGGCGAACTCCACGACGAGTTGGAGGCGTTCCGCGCGTTGGCGCAGCGCTGGCAGGGTGCGGCGAATTTGCCGGTCGACCAGTTGATGCTCACCCTCGCGCAGGATCTCTTCACCGAACCGGCAGAACTCGCGGCAGCGCACAGCATGGCGCTGTACCTGCGCCGCACCGCGACTGTCCACCCCGGTTGGCACTTGCCGGAGTTCACCGAGGAGTTGCGCAGCGTCGCGCGCAACGAACGGCGCTTCCTCGGCCTTGAGGACGAAGCGACGGCCTTCGATGCCGATGCCCACCCCGGCAAGGTCGCGGTGATGACCATCCACGGCGCCAAAGGCCTGGAATGGGACCGTGTGTTCCTCATGTCCGTCAACGACTACGACTTCCCCGCCGGGCTGCCGGGCGACAGCTTCATCGGCGAGAAGTGGTTCGTGCGCGACCGGCTCAACCTACAGGCCGAGGCCCTCGGCCAACTGCGCGCCCTGCGCGACAGCGGCGTTTACATCGAAGGCAACGCGACTCAACAGGACCGCGTCCTTTACGTCGCCGAGCGGCTACGACTGCTGTACGTGGGGGTCACCCGTGCCCGCCGCGAACTCGTCATCACGCATAATACGGGCCGCAAAGGCAACGCCCGCGAGGCGGCAGCCGTCACCGGGTTACGCGCGGGGCTGGATTTTCTTTCACCACTCGCCTAGCATGTGACAGGCGTCACCTTTCTAACCGAATCATTCTGCGGCATGCTAGGCAGCGCACAGGTTGCGGTCATCCTGCCACATGTTCGACCGGGACTAACCGGTTTAGAGATGTCGAGAGGTTGAGAGAAACAAATACCTATGAACGATACCGCCCAACCCAACCGGTCGCGGCTTGGCTATGTGAAGGGTTTCGTGTTCGTCGTCTTCGGCGCGCTCATCATCTACGGGGCCGAACCGCTGGAAAAATGGCCCTTCGTCCACTGGACGATGTACTCCACGGGCGTCCCAGAGCAAACGACCTCGTATGCCGTGCACGCGCTCTACGCGACCGACGAAAGCGGCCAGGAAGTGCGGCTGCCCATCAGCGAGTTGTACACCCTCGACGACGACATCCATGCCCAGCCGGATGGCCGCTTTCGGGCGCAAGGTGTGGCCGGTGGCGATGTCGGCCAGCACTACGAGGTGCTGCAACTCGCCGAGGATGCCCTCGGGCGCACAGTTACCCAACTCGACGTGCGCATGGAGCATTTCGCCATCGACTACAGCCAGATGCCGCCCATCGATGAACCGTACCAGAGCGACCTGCTCATTCGCCTCAC
>CAYSVE010000087.1:0-12804 GCA_964434365.1 uncultured Anaerolineaceae bacterium
GAAGTCGGCGATAAGTTCGGCGCGGGTGAACGCATTCTGCCGTTCGTCCTGCAATCCGCCGAGGGGATGAAGAAGTCGGTCGCGCACCTCGAGCAGTTTATGGAGCGCGTCGAAGGCACGAGCAAGGGCACGGTCGTGCTGGCAACCGTCTACGGCGACGTGCACGACATCGGCAAGAACCTCGTGAAGACGATCCTCAGCAACAACGGCTACACCGTCCACGACATCGGCAAGCAGGTGCCTGTGAATACCATCATCGAAAAGGCGGTGGAGTACAACGCAGACGCCATCGGCCTGAGTGCGTTGCTGGTGAGCACCAGTAAGCAGATGCCCATCGTCGTGAACGAACTCGCCCGGCGCGGCCACGAAATCCCGGTGCTTATCGGCGGCGCGGCCATCAATCGCAAGTTCGGGCGACGCATCCTCTTCCTCGAAGACAACGGCGAGCCGTACCAGCCGGGGGTCTTCTACTGTAAGGACGCCTTCGAGGGTCTGTCCGTTGTCGATAAGCTCATCGATGCCGAGCAGCGCAACACCTTCGTGCAGGATGTCATCGACGAGGCGCGCGAAGAACTCGGCAAGCCCGCCCGCAAAAAGCGCGCCGCCAAGGGCGATGGTAGCAGCACCGTCCCACCTGCCGAGGCCATCCCCGCGCCACCGTTCTGGGGTCCGAAGATCATCCAGGAAATGCCGCTGGAAATCGTGTTCAAGTACATGCACAAGCCGGAGTTGTTCCGCTTAAGTTGGGGCGCGACCAACACGCGCGGCGACGAGTGGACCAAACTCGAAGCCGAGTTCGAGGCGCGGCTGACGCATATGCAGGCCGACGCCATCCGCGAGGGGACACTCGTGCCGCAGGCGACGTATGGCTACTTCCCGGCCAACAGCGACGGCAACGACCTCATCATATGGGATTGGCAGACGTTCGCCGAAACCGGCGAAAAGGTCGAGGCGGGGCGTTTTAGCTTCCCACGCCAACCAGGCGGCGAGTTCCTGTGCATCAGCGATTACTTCGCCCCGGTAGATAGTGGCCTCACCGATACGATGGTGCTACAGGCCGTTACCGTCGGCGAGGTAGCGACCGAGCACTTCGAGAAGCTGCAAGGCGAAGACAACTACAGCGAGGCGTACTTCTTCCACGGGTTGGCCGTGCAAACGGCGGAAGCCGTCGCCAACTACGTGACGCGCCACGTCACCCGCGAGTTGGACATCACCGGCAACCGGGGCAAGCGCTATAGCTGGGGTTACCCGGCCTGTCCCGACCTTGAAGACCACGAAACGGTGTTCAAGTTGTTGCCGGGCACGCAGGAAATCGGCCTCACGCTGACGACCAGCTACCAGCTTGTGCCAGAGCAGTCGACGGCGGCGATTTACGTCCACCACCCCAAGGCGAAGTACTTCGGTGTTGGCATCGACCGCGCCGAACAACTCGCCGGGGAGTAAGTCATCGTGCCGCAACGCATACTCGTACAAGGTGTGGGCGGGGTCGGGGGTACCTTCGCGGCGGAACTCCTCCGCGCGGGGCTTAACCCCACACTCATCACGAACAACCCACGCATCACGGGCGCACTCCGCGAACGCGGTGTGCGCCTTGCCACACCCGACGACGACTTTTCGGTGGCCGCCGGTGAGGTGTACACCTCACTGGCGGACCTGCCGCCCGGTGCGACGTTCGATGCGGTGTGGCTCACCATGAAGGCGACCAGCGTTCGCGAGGCGGCACGCAACAGCCGCCCACTGCTCGCTGAACCGGGCGGCCATGTCGTGGCCTTCCAGAACGGTATCGTGGAGGAGGCCGTCGCGGCGGAGGTAGGCGAAGGCCGCGTCGTCAGTGCGCTGGTGGCCTTCGGCGCGAACATGGAAGCGCCGGGTGTGTATCGCCGCACCACGCCGGGTGCAATCCACATCGGTGAACTCGACGGTACGCTCACACCTCGGCTGGAAGCGCTACGCCAGGCGCTGTCGCACGTCATCGATGTCGATGTGAGCCAGAACATGCCCGGCGTATTGTGGGGCAAGTTGTGCTGGAACTGTGCCGTGAACGGCATCGGGGCGCTGGCGGGCTACACCTTCGGCGAAATTACCGCGACCGCGGAAGGGCGACGGCTATTCTTGTTGGTGTACCGCGAGGTCATCGATACGGCCAACGCGCTCGGCATCGACATGGAGCCGATTGTCGCCCCCGCGCCAGATTTATACTTGCCGGTGGGCGCAACCGACGCGGCGTATGCCCAACGCGACGCGCTTGTGCTGAAGCTGCGCGAGACGTACGCGGCGGTCAAGCCGAGCAGCCTACAAAGCCTCGAACGCGGGCGCAAAACCGAAACCGAATTCCTGAACGACTATGTTGCCAGCAAAGCGCACGGGCCATTGCCACTCAACGAGGCGATTGCCCGTATGATCTACGAAATCGAGGATGGCAAACGACAGATCGACCCGGCGGTTATCGCCGAACTGAGTGCGATTGGGGACACCTTACTATGACCACCTTCATCGAAAAACTAAAGGGGGGCGAGCCGCTACTGGGTGATGGTGCGATGGGCACCCTGCTCCACGAGCGCGCCAACCTGCCGCTGGATGCCTGCTTCGAGGCGCTCAACGTCGAAGCACCGGACCTCGTGGCCGATATGCACCGCGAGTACGTCGCCGCCGGGGCCGACCTCATCGAGACGAACACCTTCGGCGCGAACAACTACAAACTCGCGTCGTACGGCCTCGCCGATAAAGTCGCCGAAATCAACCGCGCGGGCGTGGAACTCGCGCGCTGGGCTATCGCCCGCCACGAAAACGTGTACGTCATCGGTAGCGTGGGGCCACTCGGCGTGCCGATGCGTCCCTTCGGGCGCTTAGACCCTACCGAGGTGCGCCGCGCCTTTACAGAGCAAATCGGTGCGCTGGTCGAAGCCGGTATCGAAGCGTTACTGCTGGAGACCTTCACCGACCACGGTGAGTTGCTGCAAGCTCTCGGCGCGACCCGCGACCTCGCGCCGGATTTGCCCGTCATCACGCAGATGACGTTCAATGCTGATGATCGCACGGTGCTGGGATATTTGCCGGGGCGCGTCGCCGATGAGTTGTATCGTGCTGGGGCCGATGTCATCGGTGTGAATTGCAGCGGCGGGCCGTCGCAGATTGTGCGGGTGCTGGGCAAAATGCGCGCCTCCGTGCCCGATGCCACCTACTCCGCGATGCCCAATGCTGGTTTCCCCGAATCCGTCGGGGGGCGTGTGCTGTACCCCGCCACCGCCGACTACTTCGCCGACGCGGCCCTCACGCTGCAAGCGACCGGCGCAACCATCGTCGGTGGATGTTGCGGCACCACCCCAGAGCACATCCGTGCCATGCGCGAGGCCCTCGACGACCCGGCACGGGCCAAACCGGCACTGCAAGTCGTCGACCAGGGCGAAGCCGACGACGACGACCCCGCGCCCGACCGTCGCCCCACCGAGTTGGCCTACCGTATGGCGAGTGACAAGTTCACCGTCACGGTGGAGGTGGCCCCGCCGCGCAGCTACAACATGGAAAAGTTGCTCAACGCGGGCCGTTTGTTGCGCGATGCAGGCGCCCACCTCCTCGATGTGGCCGATAGCCCTGCCGCCAAAATGCGCATGAGTCCGTGGGCGGTGTGCCAGGTGCTCCAAAGCGAAGTCGGCCTGGAGACGGTGCTGCACTTCCCCACACGCGGGCGGAACTTGCTGCGGGTTCAGGGCGACTTGCTCGCGGCGCACGCCCTGGGCCTGCGCAACCTGTTCGTGACGATGGGCGACCCGACCAAAATCGGCGATTACCCCGAAGCCACCGATAGCTTCGACATCCCGCCCTCGCAGCTTATCGGCCTCATCGCGCAGGGCATGAACAAAGGCATCGACCTTGCGGGCAACAGCATCGGCAACCCGACGGATTTCACGGTGGGCTGTGCGCTCAACATGTTTGCCGATGACCTCGACCGGGAAATGCGTGTGCTCGGCAAAAAACTGGCTAGCGGCGCGCACTTTGCGTTGGGGCAAGCCGTCTTCGAGCCGCACAAGGTCGAGGTGTTCCACAAAGCGTACGAGGCTTCGACTGGAGCGTCGTTTAAGTTGCCGGTGCTTATCGGCATTATGCCGCTGTACAGCCTGAAGCAAGCGCAGTACCTCCACAACGAGGTGCCCGGCATTCGCATACCGGAGGGTATCTTCAAGCGCTTGGAAGACGCCGGAGACAACGCCCCCGCCGAGGGCGTGCGCATCGCCCAGGAAATTCTGCGGGCTGTGCAGGGGATGGTGCAGGGCGCGTACATCATCCCCGCCTTTGGGCGCTACAACCTCGCCGCCGAAGTCATCGACGCGGTGGCCGTTTCGGCGTAGACCGCATCGCCTATCCCCACGGCTCATGTGATACAATGCCCGCCGTTTAGTTGAACAAGTTGTGGTGAAAGCAACATGACGCTTAAACGGCAGGGCAGCATTTTTGCGGCAACGCTGGTGATCCTCGTCGCGTGGGGCGTGTTCCTCATCGGCATGACCGATGCGAGCATGTTCATCGACGAGGACTCTACCTGGCGGATGAGCCGTTTCGGGCCGATCAACGCCATCGAAGAAACGTTTACCAATAACCATCCACCGCTCCACTACCTCGCTGTGTGGAGTTGGATCGTCCTCACCGGCACCGATGAAAACCTGTTCGTCATGCGCCTTAGTTCGACGGTGTTTGGCATCCTCGCCGTGGCGGTGACGTACCGCCTGGGCACCGATTGGTTCGGCAGTCGCTGGGCCGGTGTAACGGCAGCGTTGTTCCTCGGCAGCGCAGGGATGTTCGTGTTTTATGCCCGCAACCTGCGGATGTACGCGCTCATCGTTTTGCTGGTGTGCATCAACTGGTGGTTTTTGCAACGCCTCTGGGAAGCCAAACGCGGCGGGGTGGTCGGCTATGCGCTGTCGCTCACCGCGATGGCGTACACCTACTACTTCTCGGCGTTTGTGGTGCCCGCGCAAATCATCATCACGTTGGCGTACTACCGCAAACGGATAGGGTGGTTGTTGGGTGCGTTTGCTTTCACGGCGTTGGCGTTTCTGCCATACCTGCCAATTTTCCTCGACCAGATCGTGAATGCCCGCGCCGAAGCAGTCGACCCAAACGCGCCGATCATCGGCAAGTTCTTGGGCACGCGCCCCACCTCCTACGCGGCCATCGAGGAGTTTGTGCGGCTGTACACCTCGGCGAAACCGGCCTTCGTGTTTGGCCTGCTCGCCATTGGCTTGACGTTGGGCTACGCCGTCTACAGGGCGCGCCGACGTCACATGTACGTGGTCGCGGCGGGGCTGTGGCTCTTCCTCACGGTGACGCTCTTCTTCGTGATTAACCTTCGCTTCCCGGTGTACGGCCCGCGCTACGTGCTCACCGTTGCCCCTGCGATAGCGCTATTGGCCGGGGCCGCCGTCAGTGCGCTGCCAAACAACCTGGCACGCCTGTCGGTGATTACGGTGGCGCTCGTCGCAGGTGTGTGGACGGTGCCGCGCGGTTTCCCGCTGACGAACGTGCCACATCAGGAGATGCTACGCACCATCGAGGCGGGGTATCAGCCGGGTGATGAGGTGTGGTACAACCTCGACTTCGGCGCGTATGGCAGTTCCATCTTCGAGAACATGGCGAACTTCCACTTTTTGTACGATTCGCCCGAACTCAGCGCGCGTGATACCGATTTGTTCGTGTGGGCCGCGCCGGAAGACTACGCCGACGTGAACGAAGTTCCCCGCGTGTGGGATGCCCGCCCGTACTGGATTCCTTTCCCCGACGGGGCCGAAGACGCGCTGGCCGGCCCGCGCGATGTGACCGAAAGCTACCAGTTCGATGACTACACGGTGCGGCTGTACGAAGCCCCGCCCGAGGAAAGCATCAGCATCGGTGAGGAATTCGAGTTAGCGGTACGCCCGCCCGCCCACGAAGCCTACGCGCCGGGTGACGAGGTTGTCGCAAAAACGTGGTGGCGCGTCGATGAGACCGTGCCGCTGGACTATTCACACGCGCTGATGCTCACCCGCGACGGTGAGGTGGTCGACCAGGTCGATACCGGCCTCACACTCTACGATGCTGACCTCTCGCCGACGCCCACCAGCCAATGGACGCCGGACGAGTGGCTGTTCGCGGGGGTGCCGTTTGTGTTGCCAGAGAATTTGCCGCGTGGCGAGTACGAACTGTGGCAGACCGTCTACTACTGGCAGGCCCCTGTGCCCCTGCCCACCGAAGACGGTGCCGACCGGGTGCGCATCGCATCCTTCCGCGTGGAGTAGGAAATAGCTGTGAGTTTGAGTCAGGGAAGACGAAACGCGCCGAATATAGGCGATGTAGAGCAATTCCGCAAAGACGTAGCCAGCGAGAAGCCACACATCCTCATCAAAGTACTGACGGATCGCAGGTCCGACGAAGACCTTGACACCTCATGCTAACGTCCATCGCTGCGAGTGCGGTGTAGGGGCGAGGTGCGCGTAGACACTGCACTACGCCATGCCTCGCCCAATTTCATGTTAACGTGAAACGCTCTAGAGCACCGGCGCGTTCGGCTGGCGCGCCACAAACTGACCGTTGCCGTTTTTGCCGTGCCACGCGTCACCGTCAACGAGCTTGACCCCGCGCTGGAACACCATCACCGGCTTGCCCTTCACCTCCATCCCCTCATACACGTTGTAGTCCACGCGCATGTGGTGCGTCTCCGCGCTGATGGTGTGCCCGGCTTCGGGGTCCCACACGAGGATGTCGGCGTCGGCGCCAACGGCGAGGGTGCCCTTCTTCGGGTACATGCCGAAAATCTGGGCCGGGTTGGTGCACATCAACTGTACGTAGCGGCTGGGGCTTATGCGCCCGGTGTTCACGCCGTGGTGCCAGATGACCATCATGCGGTCTTCGAGGCCGGGCATCCCGTTCGGAATTTTGGCAAAGTTGCCCTTTCCGAGTTCCTTGCCGGGGCGGCGGTAGGTGGGGTCCTGGGCTTCGTACGCTGGCCAGTCGCCGTTGGGGTGGGTGTCCATCCACGCCTGCCAGGGGCCGACACCACCCTCGTACCAGAAGTCGCAGTGGTCGGTGCTGATGTGCTGGAGCGTGCCATCGGCGACGGCGCGCCACAGAACGCCGTGGTCGTGCGTCGTGCGGATGGGTGGCGAGCACACATACTTCGCGCCTTCGAAGCCCGGCGCGCCAAGGTGGTCTTCCACGGTAAGGAAGAAGTACTGCGAGCAGGTTTCGCCCATTACCGGGTAGCCCATCTGGCGGCCCCGGCGTAGCGCTTCGATGGCCGGTTCGCACGTCATATGCACGACGTACAGCGGGCAACCCGTGAGGCCACTCATCACGACGGCGCGGTTGGTCGCCTCACCTTCGATCTCCGGTGGCCGCGAGGAGGCATGCCACACGGGATCGGTTTTGCCCTCTTCCAACAGCTTGGGCGTGAGCAGCGCTTCCACATCGCCGTTCTCGGCGTGGACCATGACGATCATGCCATTGGCGGCGGCCTGCTGCATACACCGGAAGAGCGTATCGTCATCGACCATGAAGACGTTCTTATACGCCATGAAGACCTTCAGGCTGGTGATGCCCTCCTCGATAAGCGAGGGGATTTCTTCCATCACGTCGTCGCGCAAGTCGGTTATCGCCATGTGGAAGCCGTAGTCGATTTGCGCCTTGGCGGCCTTTTCGCGCCACGTGGCGATGCCGTCGGCGAGGCTGCCGCCGATGGGCTGAATCACAAAGTCGATGTGGCAGGTGGTGCCACCGAATGCGGCGGCTTTGTGGCCCGTGTCGAAGTCGTCGTTGCTGTACGTGCCGCCGAATGGCAGGTCGAGGTGGGTGTGTACATCGATGCCGCCGGGCATGAGGTACTTGCCGGTGCAATCCACCACGTCGTGGCCTTCCGCGTCGATGTCTGCGCCGATGACAGCGATGGTTTCGCCCTCGACGAGAATGTCGCCGGGGAACATATCGCTGGCGGTGACTACCGTTCCATTCTTGAATAGGGTACCCATGATGTGTCCTCTCCTATCAAATTTGTCTGGTTGGTTCCAATTGACTGTGCTGTGCCAGGTTCGTGCTGTAGGTGCTGGTCGTGCTTGGGTGCTTCATAGGTTGTGCTTGCGGGCGATCGAGTTGCGCAGGCTGCTGATAAGATAGTGCACCTCATCCGCTTGCTTCATCAGTTTTTCGAAGGCGATCTGGTCGATGTAGTCAACATCTACCGCGACATACAGTTGGCAACGCACCTCGGCGAAAGATGCCTTGGCGATCACCAGAAATCGATGGAAGTCTCGTGGATTGAAGCGGTCAAAGCCTTCTGCAATGTTCGACATGATCGACACTGATGCGCGCTGAATCTGACTAGCAAGTCCCCGATGTCTGGCGAATTTGCCTGCACGTGTTGTGAGATAGATGTTGCGTGTTAGTTCGCGTGCCTTTTGCCAAACAATCAGGTCTTCGAACCGTTCCGCCATCTCAACCCTCGATCAACTCGCCGAACCGCAAGCACCCAGCACCCTCAAGCACTACCAGCACCTTTTCGCACGCAACCCGCATGCCTCAGCACTCTACGAATACGCCTCGAAATGCGGCAACACCTTCTCGCCGTACTCGGCAACCTGGCGCTCTTCCTCACCGCACATCAGGTAAATGTTGAAGTGATTCACGCCCACGGCCTCTAGTTCCTTGAGCTTGGCGACATGTTCGTCCGGTTCACCCAGCAGCGAGAAGCTTTCCACCACATCCTGGGTGATGAAGTCGAGGTGGTCGGCGTCCTTGTCGGCGTGTTCCTTGTAGTCGTAGCCCCGGCGGCCTTCGATGTAAGCCGTAAAGCTGGCCGGGATTTCTGTATTGTCCGTGCCGTACTTCTCCACGATGTCGGCGACATGATTGCCGACCATCGCCGGGAACCAGAACGTCTGCTCCACGCCCTTTTCCTTATCGCCTACCCAAACCGGCGCAGCCGACATAATGCGATACCCGTCCATATCACGACCAGCTTCCTGGCCAGCGGCCATCGCCTGGTCGATAAACCACTTCGCCAGTGTTGGCTCGCCAAGCTGGATGATGAGACCATCGCCCGCGCGGCCCGCCACCCCCAGCGCCTTCGGGCCGTAGGCTGCAACCCAAACTGGGAGTTCGTAGCCCTCCGCCCACGGAATTTCGACTTCGGCGGGGGTGTCGTCGTACTGGACGGCCTCGCCACGCACCATGGCCTTCACCTTATGCGTGAACTCTTCCATTCGGGCCACGGTGTTCGGCTTTTTGCCCATCACGCGCAGCGAACTATCGCCACGCCCCAGGCCTACATCCATACGACCGCCGCTCTGCTTGGCAAGGGTTGCGAACAGGCTGGCCGCTACCGACCAATCGCGCACGCCGGGGTTGGTTACACATGGGCCGAAGCGCATGGTGTCGGTGTGTTCCATACACATCGCCATCGTCACATATGGCTCGCGCCACAAAATGTGCGAGTCGTAGAACCACGCATATTTGAACCCGGCGACCTCCGCCTGACGGGCCAGGGCCACAGTCCGCTCTGGGCTGATGTCGCCCTTAAAGCAAATACCAAAATCCATCGCCATGAGTCATGCTCCTCGGAAAACTGATTGTGGGGTGTACTGAAACAAGAAAAAAGGCCGCCGCAAAAAATGGGCGGCCTGGATTTCACAGGATTGCTAGGGTGCAACGATATCGTCGTAGGCGTCTGGGCGGCGGTCTCGGTAGAACTGCCACGTGTTACGCACCTCGCGCACGAGGGCCATATCCAAATCGCGGATGAGGAGTTCCTCGTCCTGGTCGCTGGCCACCTTGCCGACGAACTCGCCGCGCGGCGTGCAGAAGTAGCTCTGGCCATAGAAGTCATTCTCGCCCAGCGGCTCGATGCCCACGCGGTTGATGGTGCCCACGAAGTAGCCGTTGGCAATCGCGTGGCTCGTCTGCTCGATGCGCCACAGGTGTTGGCTGAGGCCGCGGCTGGTTGCACTGGGGATGAACACCAGTTCGGCCCCGTGCAGGCCCAGCATCCGCGCGCCCTCGGGGAAGTGGCGGTCGTAGCAGATGTAAACGCCGATCTTGCCCACCGCGGTATCGAACACCGGGTAGCCGATGTTACCCGGACGGAAGTAGAACTTCTCCCAGAAGCCCTTCACATGCGGGATATGTGTTTTGCGATACTTGCCCAGGTACGTGCCATCGGCATCGATGACCGCAGCGGTGTTGTAATACACGCCGGTGTTTTCTTCCTCGTACATCGGCACGACGAGCACCATGCCCGTCTCCTTGGCGAGGGCCTGCATCAGCTTCGTCGTGGGGCCGTCGGGGATTTGCTCGGTGTAGCTGTAGTACTCGGCATCTTGCACCTGGCAGAAGTACGGCCCGTAGAACAACTCCTGGAAGCACATCACCTGCGCGCCCTGCTGCGCGGCTTCGTGGGTGTACTTCACATGCTTCTCGATCATCGAGTCCTTATCGCCGGTCCACTCTGCCTGGACCATCGCCGCTTTGATCGTATTTGCCATTGTATTTCTCTCTCTCAAATCAAAAACTGCGGCCCTACGCGAGCAGCGCCGCGTGTTGCTTGCCACATTTTTCCAGCACGCGCTGGGCCTGCCGCACATTAATCTTTGGCGCCACATCCCCGTAGAAGCGTGCCATCACCGCTGCGGTAGCGGCCTGCCCCGCCGCCGAGGTATCGCTCAGGTCCAGCGGGTAGTCGCCTTTGTCCAACCCGTCGATCGGCTCCAGCGTGATTTCCAGCACGTGCTCGCGACGCGCGCGTTCCAATTTTTCGCGGCGCTTATCGGCTTCTTGCGCGCGGTCCGCCATACCTGCGGACTGGTAGTAGTCGCGCAGGCGTGTTTCGAGGTCGATGGCGTGGGTGAAAATGGCTCCGAAGGTGTTTAGGGCCATGCGTTACACCCAGCGTTCGATGACGATTTTGCGCTCGGTGTAGAACTCGATGCTATCGGACCCCTGCCCGTGCAGGTCCCCGAAGAACGAATCCTTTTGCCCACCGAATGGGAACGCCGCCGACGGTGCCGCCACGCCGATGTTCACGCCGATGTTGCCTGCCGCGACACTGTAGGCGAACTCGCGCGCGTTCTTGCCGCTATCGGTAAAAATGCTGGCCGCGTTGCCGTAGTTGCTGCTGTTGACGATGTCCACCGCACTGCCGAAGTCATCGGCTTTCATCAGGGCGAGCACCGGCCCGAACACCTCTTCCTTGGCGATGCGCATCGCCGGCGTTACATTTTCGAGGATTGTCGGGCCGACCCAGTTGCCGTCCTTATAGCCATCGACCGTCACATCGCGGCCATCGAGCACGAGGTTTGCACCCTCATCGACGGCTTCCTGTATCATCTTGACGATGCGTTCGCGTGCGGCCCCGCTCACGACGGTGCCCATCTGGGAGCTTTCGTCGAGGCCGTAGCCGACCTGCAACCTACTCGCTTGCTCAACAAGTTCGCCGCGCAGTTGATCGTAGGCATCGCCCACGCCCACCGCGACTGCCGCCGCGAGGCAACGCTGCCCAGCGCAACCGTACGCCGCCCCGAGAATGTTCTTCACGCTGGCGTTCATGTTGGCATCGGGCATCACGGTGATGTAGTTCTTCGCGCCGCCCTGCGCCTGAACACGCTTGCCATTTCGCGTGCACGTCTCATAGACGATTTTCGCGACCGGGGTACTCCCCACGAACGACACGCCCGTCACACCGGGGTGTTCCATAATGGCCGTGGCCGAGGGAATGCCGCCGTGAACGAGGTTCACAACGCCCTCGGGCAGGTCGAGTTCGTCGAGCAGCTCGTACAGGATTTCTGTGCTGATGGGCGTTTGTGGGCTGGGCTTGAGGATAAACGTGTTGCCGCAGGTGATGGCCGTCGGCAGGAACCACAGTGGCACCATCGCCGGGAAGTTGAACGGCGTAATAGCCGCGAACACGCCCGCCGGTTGCCGGACGGTCGTTTCGTCGATGCCGCTGGAAATGTCTTCGAGGCCGTCGCTGCGCATGAGGAAGGGCACACCGGTCGCAAAGTCGATACTCTCGATGGCCCGGCGGACCTCGCCGCGCGCTTCGTCCATCGTCTTGCCGTTTTCCTCGACGACGACCTTCGAGAGTTGCTCGAAGTTGTCTTCGACGAGTGTTTTGAAGCGGTACATGAACTGCGCACGCGCCAACACCGGCGTCTGACGCCATTCAGTGAACGCCTCTTGCGCGGCCTGTACCGCCGCGTCGACGTCTTCCGCCGTGGAGTCTGGCGCTTCGGCGATGACCTCGCAGGTGGCCGGGTTTTCGACCGGGATAAAGGCGTCCGATTGGGCCTCGACCCACTCACCGCCGATGTAGTTCTTAAGTTTCTTTACCATAATTGGAACCTTCAGAATAACTTACGGTAGGTTTCGACAGGGTGAATATACTATACTCACTGCGTACTCATTTGCCAACGACGCAAACAACACCACGATTGCCCGCTGCGGCTTGTCGACATTCACCATAAACAGCGGTGCACGCCTTTGCTAAGTTGGTGTTCGCAAGCAAATTCTGGATTTAAAGGCTATGGCCGACCTCACCCAACCGCAAGCACTTTCCTCGCCCCGGCTTTCGCTAAAGGGCTTCCGTAGCCCGGCTCTGTTGGTCGTCACGTCCATCGTTGCGCTGCTGGCGGGATTGCTGGCACTGCGTTTTAGTGCCTACACCCCACAAACCGAAATCTTCCTCGATAGCACCCTCGGCGAACTGGCTGTGTGGATGGCCGCCCAGCCGACCGAGGACGAGATCGAATCGGCGTGGGGGCGTTATGCCGAGCCCGGCGCGCAAGCCAC
>CAYSVE010000088.1:0-12755 GCA_964434365.1 uncultured Anaerolineaceae bacterium
CGCCGCTTTCGTTGGTTTCGCACGGCAAGGCATCGACCCGAAAGCCGAGTTGCCCGGCGAAGTTCTCCGCTGTCACATCGGAGAGGTCGAACAGGTTCACAGTCTGCAAGTCGGCGACGTCGATCTCACGGACACTAAATACAAGATTCCAGATCAGCGGGAATAGCACGACGCCCAGCACAATCGTGCCGGTGGGGATAAGCAGCGCATAGGCAAGGTCGGTGATGCGCTGGCTGGCGGTGACCACGTCATTATAGTTGCCGAACGGCATCAGTAGCCCGGCGACAATCCACACCGCGAGGAGAAAAATGATGGCGATACTTGTCGAAGGCACGGCACCAACGAGCATACCCAGAAAGCCGACGATCACACCCAATCCGGCACCGTAGGCTGCGCCGTTACGCGGATTTCGTCGTTTCGCGTAGAAGGCGTAAAAGCCCGGGATAGCGCCAGCGACGCCCCAGGCGAGGGCAGAAAGTAACAATGCAACCATTTAAATTCCCCCAAAGTGTAGTTTGAACGAGATGCAGCGTTTGCCAAAACCGCCGGGTCGCTGCGTTACACGGGTAGCAGCAATACTTTTGGGTCACAGCAGTCGCATGTGAGCCACATTTCACTAAGTTGAGCATGGCTTCGAAGCCTCTCCTGACTTGCGATACCTCGACAAGTCCATAATCACAACTTAACACCACGTCCCTGATCTGGCAACAAATCGTATGCGGTGTTCGCATCATCGCAGGCGCCGCATGCGGCGCCACCTTAGCGCACGCCAGACAGATGCAAATTGACGAAGCAAATAACCGATGTGCACTTCGGGGCAAATCTGCGTTATTCTACATATAGAAGGTTTTTGCTACTTTTTATCGAATAGTGCAATAAGGAGCTACACAACAATGCGTAAACTTACTGCCTTTCTGCTCGTTCTCACGCTGATGTTCGGCGCGGTTTCCGTGCTGGCGCAGGATGTGGAAACGATCACTTTCTGGTCGGACCAGTTCCAACCGGAGCGCGTGGAGCGCCAACGGGCCATCATCGCTGCCTTCGAAGAGGCTAACCCTGGCGTCCGTGTAGAACTGGCTGTGATGGACAATAACCTGATGGACCAGCTCATGACGATCAACGTGGCTGCTGGCACCCCGCCGGATGTCGTGCTCACGCCGATGGTTACCGTCAACAAGTGGTATAGCGATGGCCTGCTGGACGCCGACTTCGCCACGTCCGTTATCGATAGCCTGGGTGTCGACACCTTCTTCCCTGGCGCGCTGGCGCTCATCCAACTTGAGGATGGCCGTTACCCTGCAATTCCGGTCGATGGTTGGGGGCAATTGCTAGTCTACCGCGAAGACCTGTTCGCAGAAGCTGGCCTCACCGCGCCCGATAGCTACGCGAACATCCTGGCCGCTGCCGAGGCCCTCCACGACCCGGACAACGGCCTCGTCGGTTTCTGTGGCCCGAACAATGCTGGTGAGGTGTACACCTGGCAGACATTCGAGCACCTGGCGCTTGCGAACGGCGCTGCATTCGTCGATGCCGATGGAAACATCACCTTCGATACGCCCGAGATGATCGAGGCGATCCAATGGTACAGCGACCTGATGACGAGCTATGGCCCAGGGGAAAGCGATTGGTTCTGGCAACAAACCCGCGCGAACTACCTGGGGGGTGGCTGTGCCATGACGATCTGGTCGCCGTTCATCCTCGATGAAATGGCTGGCCTGCGCGACAGCGCCTTCCCGTCCTGCGAAGAGTGTGCCGACGACCCGGCGTTCATCGCCCGTAACTCCGGCTTCGTGAGCGGCATCAGCGGCTTCAGCAGCGATGCGCCCGCCGCCTGGGGTGAGACCAACAACCTGGGTGTTGCACCGGGGGCTTCCGAGAGTGCACAGGCATTCATCGAGTTCTATATGAACGAGTCGTACGTCGACGGTCTCGCCGTTGCGCCAGAGGGTAAGTTCCCCATGCGCCCCGGTACCGCCGATGAGCCGAGCTTGTACATCGATGCCTGGCGTGAGCTTGAAGTGGGCGTGGACCGTAAGGCCCCGCTGAGTGACTTCTACGGTGCCGAAGAACTGGACCTGATCGTGGCCGGTGCCGAGGGCTACAGCCGCATGGGCTACGATGTGGGTCAGTCGCTGTTGGCCAGTGCCGTGAACACGCAGTTCTTCATCCAAGAGAACCTTGTGGCCGTCCTCAACGGTGACCTGAGCGCCGAAGACGCCGCCATCGAAATGCAGATCGCCGCGGAAGACCTTCAGGCCGAACTCACCGAAGAGTAAAACCCTGGCCTAAGTCCTACCCTTACGATCAATAGCCGCACCCATTTGGATGCGGCTGTTTGATTTTTTAGGAAGATACCTGCAAAACGAAAAGGGCAGCACAACGTGCCACCCCGTCCGTGTTACTGATGATGATGTGCCGACTAGCCCGCGATATGAATGGAGCTTTGGATGTTGGTGCAGGTGTTCGGGTTGGGCGGGTCCGATGCCTCGGAGCCGTTTTCACAGCCACCGTTGAGGGTCGTCAACTGGGCTTCCAGTAGGTCGGCATCATCGAGGGCTTCGCCATGTGTTCGAACGACGAGGTGAATCTCTGCGTTTTCGAGATCCGTGAGGCCGTTGGTTTCGAACGCATACGCGTTGGAGGTGTCGCCCAGTGCGAGGCGACTGGTGAACTCAGCGTTGCCAAACGCGTCGACGATCTGGCCATCGGCGAAGATCATCGCGGCTTCTACAGCGAGGTCACCCCCGTTTTGCGGCAGGTCGTCACTGGCACAAATGCCGTCGGAGCATGCGCTAGGATTGTTGAAAACAACCCACCAGACGGTGACAGCTTCATCCGGGGTCAGGTCACTGGTGTGCAGCATCATCGCCGCTTCCTCGTCGTTGCGCATCACCACCGAGAAGGACTCGTTAATCTCGTCCTCGCTGCCAAATACAGTCACCGGTTCCAGCGTATAGACGATGGATTCGTTTGCGAAGCTCATGGCTGGCAGAGCAAGGCCCGCCACCATAACCAACAGAATGACAATCATGCCGATAGGGTGTTTCATGTGTGTGATCTCCTAGTTTGCTACACTCGTTTATCTCTCTCTGTGCACAGTGCACATCGACAGCGTAGCGGCCGCTTATGGGTATCGTGTGCAAAACCTGGGAGCGTCCTGGGGATAACGTTTCGGCTTTTCTGCATAGATTTGGGCAAACCCTCATGATGTCGACTGACGTTATCGGTAGCGGTTAGATGACCGACTTAGCCAAGGGTGCGTTATAGTTTCGCTATGGCGAACCACGCGGCTAAACGGCAGCATGCCGCTCGTTCGAGTTCGCAACTGAACTTTTATACATGGGAGATTTACGATGGCGAATAAGGTGCGTTGGGGAATCATCGGCGTTGGCGATGTAACAGAGGTTAAGAGCGGCCCGGCGTTTTACAAATCGGCGAATTCGGAGCTTGTGGCCGTGATGCGCCGTACAGGTGCCAAAGCGAAAGATTTCGCCGAGCGCCACAACGTCCCGCGCTGGTACGATGACGCCGATGCACTCATCAATGACGATGAGGTGGATGTCGTATACATTGCAACACCGCAGGACTCGCACAAAGATTACACGCTCAAAGTAGCGGCAGCGGGAAAGCCGATCTACTGCGAAAAGCCGATGGGCCTAACTTATGCCGAGTGCGAGGCGATGCTCGCTGCGTGTGAGGCCGCCGATGTGCCATTGTGGATTGCCTACTACCGACGTGCGATGCCGCGCTTTTTGAAAATCAAGGAATTGATCGATACGGGTGCAATCGGTGACGTATTGGCGGTTTCCGCGCGGTTGTACAAGCGTGCGATTGTACCCCCTGGTACCTCTCACGAGGACTTGCCGTGGTACTTCAGGCCCGAGGTGAGCGGTGGTGGGCAATTTATGGATATGGGTTGCCATCAGATCGACCTCATCAATTACTACTGCGGACCCATCGCCGAAGTTCGTGCCCACGCGCACAACCGGACCAATATCTACCCCTCGGTAGATACGATTAGCGCGAGTTTCGTGTGTGAATCCGGGGTGACGGGGTCGGCGTTGTGGGCACACACCACCGGCCTTGAACTCGACCAGATGGAGTTTGTCGGTACGAAGGGGATGGTGCGTTTTGCCATATTCGACCCCTCGCCGTTTACACTCATCAACGAAGACGGCGAGGAAACCTTCGACATCGGGTATGACGAGCATGTTCACCAACCCCTGGTCGAAACGATCATCGCAGAACTCAATGGCGAGGGAATATGCCCCAGCACAGGCAATACCGCTGCGCACACCAACTGGGTGCTCGATCAAATACTCGCGGAGCACCGCGCCACAAACCCAACCAGTTAGCACGAAACGCAAAAAAGCTCCGATGGCATAGTCGGAGCTTTCATGTAGACTGATTCGGCAGACAGCGACCTAGAACGGCTCAGGGCTTCTGGACTCCGCGCGTGTTCAGGTGAATGCGATACAGCGACGTACCTGCCGTGATGAACAGCCAGTCTTTGTCTGCGCCGCCGAAGGTGCAGTTCGAGCATTTCTCTGGCACCAGAATTTTACCGAGGCGCTCACCCACTTCGGTGTAAACCTGCACGCTGTCCTCCGAGGTGATGTACAGGTATCCGTTGTGGTCGAAGCGAAAGCCATCGGGCAGGCCCGGCTCGATAATCGTCAACAGTCGGCCATTGGCCAGCGTTTTGCCGTCGACAACATCGAACACACGAACATGATGATTACCTTGCGGGTCGTGGCTCCCAGAAGTGTCACCGATGTACAGCCGCCTTTCGTCCAGCGAAAAGGCGAGACCGTTGGGTTTTGCGAAATCCGTAGCGACAGTCGTTAGCGTATCGGTGGTTGGGTCGTAGCGATACACAAAGTCGCCGGGTACTTCGTGTGGCGACGGCGTGCCTTCGTTCGTACCCGCAAGGATGCCGTAAGCCGGGTCGGTGAACCAGATTGTTCCATCGGATTTCACGACCACGTCGTTAGGAGAATTCAGGCGCATACCATGATAGTTGTCGACAACGGTGACTACTGTGCCGTCAGCCTCGGTGCGGCTGACGCGCCGGTTACCGTGTTCACAGGTGAGTAACCGTCCTTCGAGGTCGCGGTAGTTTCCATTGGAGTAGTTGGACGGCTCGCGGAAAACCGACACACGGCCATCCGTCTCGTCCCAGCGCAGCATGCGGTTGTTCGGGATGTCGCTCCACACCACATATCCCTCGTCGAAGTACACCGGGCCTTCCACCCATATACCGCCGTTGGCAAGGTGCTCTAACTTGGAATCTTCCAGTATAAGCCGCTGGAATCGCTCATCGAATATTTCAAAGCCGTCTGTCATAAAGGTCTCCTATGTGGGGTGTTTGTTATGCGGGAGGATGATCCTCTGTGGGCCGGAGGCGGTTCTGGGGCGACCCAGGTATGAGCATGCAGGTGATCGTTGAGTAATGAATTAAGTAACCTAAGATCGGGAGAGTAGCACGCCCACATTTTTTTGTCAAACAACTTGACCAGCCCGAATGGGGGCGTTACATTTGATTATTGAAATACCTGCTCATTTTATGAACTAGATTCGAGGTTATTTTGCGAACAAGCGTACTGTACGGTAAAGAAGACATGCGCATGGAGACGCGCGACAACCCCACACCGGGCGTGGGGGAGGTGCTTGTGCGTTTCGGGTATGGCGGTATCTGCGGTAGCGACCTGCATTACTACTTCGAAGCGGCAAATGGCAACTTCCGCGTTCGACATCCGTTTACCATCGGCCACGAAATGTCGGGTACTGTCGTGGATGTCGGTGAGGGGGTAACTCAGGTTGCCGCCGGAGACCGTGTCGCGGTGAACCCTGGCCGCGCCTGCGGCGAGTGCGACTACTGCCGCGCGGGTACCGAGAATCTATGCCGACGGATGGTGTTTTTCGGCTCTGCAAGTACCGACCCACACACCGACGGGGCCTTTCAGGAGTACGTGGTTGTCCGTGAGCGCCAGGTGATTCCTCTACCGCCAGATTTCGACCTCTCGGTTGCTGCCATTGCGGAGCCACTTGCGGTGAGCCTGCACGCAGTCAACCGCGCTGGGCCGATGCTGGGTAAACGCGTGCTCGTCACTGGGGCTGGAACCATCGGTAGTCTTGTGTTGTTGGCCGCACGGGCACTGGGTGCCGTGACCGTGGATATCACCGATATAATGGATGAACGCCTCGACCGTGCACTTGCGTGTGGTGCGAGCCGGGCCATCAACGTAGCAAGCGGCTCTGCCGATGCCGAAGCGCTCGCCAACGGTGAGCTTGAGTACGATGTGGTGCTGGAAGCCTCTGGCAATACGCGCGCTCTCAAAACCGGCCTCGACGTGGTGGTGAAGGGTGGAACAATCGTTCAGGTGGGGACGTTGCCACCTGGTGAGGTGGGCATCGATGTGAACCGCATTATGTCGCGCGAGATCAATTTCCTGGGGACGTTCCGCTTCGGTACGGAGTTCGATGCTGCCGTTGACTATCTGGTTAGCGGGCGCATCGATGTTTGGCCGATTATCACACACCGCTTTGCCTTTACGGACCTCGCAGAAGCCTTCGATACCGCCAAAGACGGCACCCAGTCGACCAAAGTGCAACTTTATTTCCCGGAGTAACTACACCAATGAACCTATTCGATCTCTCAGGTAAGAAGGCGCTCGTTACAGGTGGTTCGCGCGGGTTGGGGACGGGTATCGCAGAGGGGTTGCTACAGGCCGGGGCCGATGTTGCCATCGTCGGTGTGAGCGACCGCGTCCATGTGACAGCTACCGAACTCCAGAATGCCACCGAACAGCAAGTTGTGCCCATCCAAGCCGACCTTGGAGACCGCGATGCGCTGCACGCGATGTTCGACACCACGTTGGATACCTTCGGTACGCTCGATGTTCTCGTCGTGAATCACGGGATTCAGCGGCGTGCACCTGCCGAAGAATTTCCACTGGAAAACTGGGACAAGGTGCTTGAGGTCAACCTTAGCTCGATGTTCATACTAAATCAACTGGCTGGGCGGGTGATGCTGAAAAAGGGCTACGGGAAGATCATCAATATTGCTTCCCTGCTGACGTTCATTGGCGGCATCACCGTGCCAGCATATGCGGCGGCGAAGGGTGGCGTTGGCCAGTTGACGATGGCTCTGTCGAACGAGTGGGCAGGGCGCGGTGTGAACGTCAATGCCATTGCGCCTGGCTACATGGCAACCGACATGAACGAAGCACTTATCAATAATGAGGAGCGCAATCGGGGCATCATGGCGCGGATACCGGCGGGGCGCTGGGGCGAACCCGCAGACATGGCCGGGGCAGCGGTATTTCTCGCGTCGCGCGCCTCCGATGATGTGTATGGTGTCATTATCCCAGTCGATGGGGGGTGGTTGGGGCGTTAACTCCTGGCCGGGTCGGTAACGTAACCCAACCGCTGCGAAATTTCGGCAGCCGTTTGCGAGACTTGGCCGGAAATCGCTTCGATGCGCTCCATCGTAAGGCGGTAAGCCGGCCCAGACACGCTCAGGGCCGCGAAGGGGCGTCCGCTGTGGTCGTATACGGGTGCGCCCACGCACCGCACATCGAGGCTGCCCTCGCGGTCGTCGATGGCGTAACCCCGTACCTGCGTTCGGCGGAGGTCTGCCAGGAGCGCCTCACGCTCGACGATAGTTGCCTCGGTGTGCGAGATCAATGCGATACGGTCGAGCAGGTCGTCCCGCTCATCCTCCGGTAGCATCGCGAGTATCGCTTTGCCCATCAGCTATAGATGTCGTTACGGCTGCCGACGCTCGCCCGCAACTGCACTGCTTGCGGGCCTTCGACCTTGGAAATGTAGATAATCTCGGTGTCCTTAAGTATCGAAAGGTACGCCGTTTCCTGGGCGTACGCGCTCAAATGTTGCAAAAACGGCTGAGCAATCCCGGGTAGGTCCATGCTATCGAGCATGGCTTGGCTCAGTGCGAGTAGTTTGTAGCCAAGGGAGTAGTGCGAGTCGTCGTCGACATGCACATAATCGCGGGAAACAAGTGTCATCAGCAGGCGGTAAGCCGTAGGGCGCGTCATGCCGCACCGCCTGGCGACTTCCTGTGCGCTGAGGCGCTCGCGCGAGGCTGCCAATACGTCGATGATGTTGAGGGCCTTCAGTACCGTGCCGGAGTAGTTCGATTGGCTTGACGATTCCAGAAGCGTGTCTCCTTGTGAACAGGCCCACCTGGGATACTATTCCTCTTTACCTTACCCGATTTCGTCCAAATAGTGAACGGGTAGTACGGTATTGTTGTCGATGAGCCTGTTCGACGGGCGTTGATCCGTCGCTTTCACCCGGGCCGGTTAATTCAAACCATCGCGGATTGCATACACGCCACTGCTGCTTCTTCGATCTCGCGGATTTTTAGAACCTGCTCGGCAAGGCCCTCGCGGAATGCCGTGACCTCGTCGTCATCCATCGGGAACTCGGTTGTAACAGCGTGTTGAATCGCCGTCAGGCGCTCGTTTATCTTCCGAACTTCATCATCGGCCTCAGTGCCGTGTTCTACAAAAAGACGGCGCTTTTGCGCGAGTAGATCGCGTGTTTCAGCAAAAATCGATGCCGACTGAGGCAGCAAGCCCTCGGCAAGGGTCGCCCACTCGGCTTCGCTTCTGCGGAAGAATGCTGCTGCTTCGTTGAGTGTGGGTTTGCTGAGGATCGCTGCGGCCTCGGCTAAAAAGTCAGCGTACATGCCGCGTTCTGCTGCATTGCCCTCGCCACAATCGAGCCACCCGAAAAGCCCCGGCTGTGTGACATTCCCAGCCAGCGCCATCCACAGTCGCTCACCGGCAGGGAAGTAACGCGCCCAGCTTTGCTTATTTCGCGTGTTCGTCAACAGTTTGGCCCAGTGTTGCAACGCGGCAAGGCCGAAGTTCTCGCGCTTGCCCTTCGGTGGGCCGTCGGTGTATAGGCCGATGCACTGCCAAATGCCCTTGCTTACGGCGCTTGTCAAGCGCTCCATGTCTGGCGCATCAAGCGTCATCACACGGAACTTATCCTTTTTGATGCGCGCCCGCGCTTGCTGAAGTACGTCACTTGGCACAACGATGGGGCAATTCGCACGGTCGGCGAGGTATGCTTGCCCGCCTTCCTCGCCGTAGACTAGCAGTGGCATCATCGCCCAGTTGTTTTCGTCGTACGGCAGGTGGTTGTACGGCATCAGGAATCTATCCGCCCACACAATAGCGGGGTTGCCAGCTTCGAGGGCGGCCTGCAAATTCGCTGCCCCCTTATTGGCACTCGATGTATGCACAACATCCTGTGGGATGGCCAGGCGCTCGAAAACGGTGGTCATCGGGTCGAAGGTGTTGCGCGTCAGCAGCACGATATGCGGTGGATACCCTTCGTATTCGAAGGTGAAGTAGCCCACTGTGATGCCCCCGCTAACACCCAACAGCAATGCCTCGCTGATGGGCGCGTCGGTGTGTGGCGTTTTCACGCCCTGGTAAGCTAGCGCGTTCCGAATCGTGCCGGTTTCGGGGTGCCGCCCGGCGAATTCGTTGTAGCCCGGTAGAATGACCATGTCACGTTCCTTCGGTTGCTTGCAATCGGACAATCGTTGCACTCATTGTATGGGGTGTCCGTGAACATCGTCGGAAAGAGCGACATAGTTTACACTTTTTCAGGATGAGGATGAGGGTGAGGGTGAGGCCATGCAAGGTCCCATTGCACGGCCTTCGATCGCGCTAGCAAATGCGCGGCAACTGCTCGCCGACCTGCATATCGACGACGCGTGTGCCGCCGATGCCCGTTTTCGCCACGAGCATACCAGGGTGTTGATCCACCACCGTTCCGATCATCGCGGCACGTTCGCCGTTCGGGTGGGCCTGCATTGCTTCGAGGACGGCCTCCGCTGACTCGGGTGGCACAATCGCAATGAGCTTACCCTCGTTGGCCACATAAATTGGGTCCATGCCAAGCAGTTCACAGGCCGATGCCACGGCGGGGTTCACTGGCAGCTTTCGCTCATCGATGGCGATGCCGACATCGGATGCGCTGGCGATTTCGTTGAGCGCCGATGCAACGCCACCGCGTGTGGGGTCGCGCAGCACGTGAATATCCGTGGTGACGGCTAGCATCGCAGCAACCAATTGGTGGAGTGCCGCAGAATCCGACTTGATTTGTGTTTCGAACTCTAGCCCCTCGCGTACACTCATGATCGCCATGCCGTGGTCTCCGATGGTGCCACTCACGATGACGATATCGCCCGGTGTTGCATGGTTTGGCGCAATATGTACACCTTCGGGAATTAGCCCGATGCCACTCGTGTTGATGTATACCCCGTCACCATGACCCTGATCCACCACTTTTGTGTCACCGGTGACGAGGCGCACACCGGCCATGCGGGCGGCACGTCCCATCCGCTCGACGATAGCACCCAGCGCGGTGATGGACATGCCCTCCTCGATGATGAAGCCGCAGCTTAGGAACAACGGCGTGGCACCGCTCATCGCCAGGTCGTTGACGGTGCCGTTGATCGCTAACTCACCGATGCTGCCACCAGGGAAAACCAACGGTTGCACCACGAACGAATCTGTCGAGAAAGCAAGCCGCTGCCCACCGATGTCGAGAATCGAGGAGTCGCCGAGGCTGCTCAGCGTGTCGTTGGCGAAGGCAGGCAAAAACAAATGCTCCACCAGCTCCGCAGAGAGTTTGCCTCCGCCGCCATGCCCGAGTATCACATTGGGATAATCTCGCAGGGGGATGGGACAGGCCCATCCCTCCAGGTTGAGTGTTGTTTCTTGTTCGTCGGCGTCGCTCATCCGATGCTCTCCAGCGACACGAAGCGCCCGTATTGGTAGTATGCCGCACACGCCCCCTCACTGCTGACCATCGTGGCGCCGAGTGGCTTGCGTGGGGTGCACTCCTTGCCGAACGCCGGGCACTCGTTCGGTTTGATGAGACCCTGTAGCACTTCACCGCTACGGCACACGCTCGACTCCTCGGTGTGGATGTTCGTCACGGCGAACTTCACGGCGGCGTCGTAATCGCGATACACCGACTTAAGCGACCACCCACTATGCGGAATTTCCCCGATGCCGCGCCAGCTACGATTGGTTACTTCGAATACATCGGTGAGAATTTTCTGTGCGGGGCCGTTGCCCTCGCGGTGCACTGCGCGCGAGTACGCATTTTCGATCTTCGCACGCCCCGCTTCCAGTTGAATCACGGTGCGGCGGATGCCCTCCAGCACATCGAGCGGCTCGAAGCCCGTGACGACAATCGGCACATTGTACTTTTCGACCAGGGGTTCGTACTGCCAGTAGCCCATCACACTGCACACATGCCCCGCTGCCAAAAAGCCTTGCACACGATTCGCGGGCGAACTCATGATCGCCTCGATGGCTGGGGGGACCAACACATGAGACACCAGCATCGAGAAGTTCGTAAGACCCTGCTGCTTCGCCATGAAGACAGCCATCGCGTTGGCCGGGGCGGTTGTCTCGAAGCCGATGCCGAAAAACACCACTTCACGGCCCGGATTCTCGCGGGCGATGTTCACCGCATCCAGCGGAGAATAGACGACGCGTACATCGCCGCCCTCGCTCTTGATGCTAAACAGATCTTTTTGGCTGCCCGGCACACGCAGCATATCGCCGAAGGAGCAGAAAATAACATCCTCGTTGGCGGCGATGGCCAGCGCTTTATCGATCACTTCCAATGGGGTAACGCAAACCGGGCATCCGGGGCCGTGTATTAGCTCGATTTTATCTGGCAGCAGTTGGTCGATGCCGTTGCGAATAATCGAATGCGTTTGGCCGCCACACACTTCCATGATGGCCCATTCGCGCGTGGTGATGCGGTCGATTTCTTCGAACAGTTTTTTGGCTAAGGCTTCGTCGCGGAACTCGTTAAGATATTTCATGTCGTCACTCTCAATAGCTTCAAGCTAACAATACGAATAGTAATGACCGACAGCTTATGCCGGGTCGTGGTGTGGTTCCGAAGGTCCATCTTCGGTTTCCACGCCGAGTTCCTCTTCAAGAATGCCCATATCCTCGAACAGCGCGAGCGTTTCCATTGCGGATTGCTCGTCGAGTTGGGTAATGGCAAAGCCGACATGCACGATGGTGTAATCGCCGACCTGTGCCTCCGGCACATAGGCAAGGCACACCGTTTTCGTAATGCCACCAAAGTTGACCTTGCCCATACGGGTGCCGTATTCCTCAAAAATTTCTTCGATCTTACCGGGTACGCCCAAGCACATTGTTATTGTTCCTTTCGTATAAAGTTGCCAATACTCGCCTGGCCCAGCGCTAGCCCGCCATCGTTGGGCGGTATATGCTCGTGAACCAGCACGTCGAATTGATGTTGTTGCAATGCCACGACTGCATCACACAGCAGTCGCACGTTCTGGAAGACGCCACCGCTGAGCGCAACCGTGTTGAGATTGTGTTGCGCCCGCAGCGCCAAACTTACCTGTGTAATGATGTGTACAACCGTATTGTGGAACTTCGCCGCAATGACCGGTCTTGCCACCCCCGCGCGCAAGTCATCGATGACGCCGCGCAGAATTGGCTGCGGGGCAAGTGCGACTGCGTCTATTTCGTAGTGCGACGTGATGCCATCCGCCGTGATCGCTTCGAGTTCGATAGCAGCCTGCCCCTCGTAGCTAACTTCGCTGCGTACACCTAACAGCGCAGCTACTACATCGAAGAGACGGCCCATGCTGCTCGTCCGAGCAGTGTTGACGTTCCTCGCCAACTGTTGCCGCAGAATCCGCCGTTCAC
>CAYSVE010000089.1:0-12750 GCA_964434365.1 uncultured Anaerolineaceae bacterium
CAATGAATCCTCAGCGGCTCGTGTTTTCCAAAGACTTTCGATAACCCACTTTAGGGTGAGGTCATCCCCCACCCCGGTTCGATGCTGGGCTAAAGGTCATTTACCGTAACGCCGTTGGCGTCGTATACGCGGATGCTCGCGGTGCGACTGAGGTAATCTGGCAAGCCGCCGAGGAACGCTTGCACATGCTCGGTGGCAAGGTGGCTATCCAGCACTTCCTGGCTGTCGTATTCTTCTAGCAGAATGGCCGTGTTACCATCTGGCCCACCCCACACCAACTCATATAGGCCAACACCGTCCTCGGCGTTCGACGCTTCGATGCCGGGGGTGAGGAATTCGATAAACGCGGCTTTTTTAGCTGGCTGAATCGGAAAATAAACAACTTGCATAATCATGCGGGTTCCCTTTGGGGTAAAGTTTTATTGTGGATTTTCTGCGACGCGAGTGTAACGTAGTCTACCGACAGATGCTATCGAGGAGGCCGCTGTGATCAAATATGTGCATACGAACATCATTGCCACAGATTGGCGACGGCTCGTGCAGTTCTACCAGGATGTTTTCGACTGTGTGCCGGTGCCACCGCAACGAAAACAGGCGGGCGAATGGTTAGCGCGCGGGACGGGCGTGCCCGACGCCGCACTCGAAGGGATGCACCTGAGGCTACCCGGCCACGGCGAAAACGGTCCCACCCTGGAAATTTACAGCTACGGCACCATGCTCGATGACGCCGAACCGGCGGCCAACCGCAAGGGGTTCGGGCATATTGCGTTCCTCGTCGATGATGTGCCCGCAATCCGTGAGGCTGTGCTGAAACACGGCGGGGCCGATTTGGGGCAAATCGTGGAGCGGGATGTCGAGGGTGTGGGGCACATCACGTTCATTTATATGACCGACCCCGAAGGCAACATCCTCGAAATTCAACATTGGGCGACGACATAAGCCCATAATGTATAACCGAACTGCTTACGCTGAACAACGACCCCAGCAAAAATTCGGCCACGCCAACCGATGCTTTTCGGTCGGTGTCGTCGCTAAACTGGTAGCATCATAATTTTTCCAGCGGTTAACTAAAGAGTTTGTGATGCGCCCACCCGAAAGCCAGATCACCGGGCACCATCGTGCCAAAATTAATGCCTTTCAGCAGCCGTCCACCGAAACAATCGAATACGCCAAAAGCCTGAACGCCCACGCCATGGGTCCCGGCGACCTCGCCATCGGCGAGTGGCGTGCAAAGGGCCTGCAACTGCCGGACCTCGATAAAATTCGTGCGTATCGTTTGGAGCGTGTGCGCGCGCAACTGCGCAAAATGGACTATGCGGGCATCGTCCTGTACGACCCGCTGAACACGCGCTACGCTACCGATAGCACCAACATGCAATTGTGGATCACGCATGATGCCAATCGGTACGCCTTCGTTGCCGCCGATGGCCCGGTTGTGCTGTTCGATTATAAAGACTGCGAACACCTCAGCAGCCACCTCACCCTCATCGATGAGATTCGGCCTGCTGTGCCGTGGTACTACTTCGGCGCGGGTAATCGATACGCTGAACAGGCCCAAAAATGGGCCGCAGAAATCGCTGACCTCGTCAAACAATACGGCGGTGGCAACAACCGCCTCGCCATCGATCGCTGCAACAAGGATGGCCTCCTCGCGCTTGAGGCGCACGGCGTGGAACTCTTCAACGGTGAGGAGGTGATGGAACTCGCGCGCGCAATTAAGTGTGACGAGGAAATCAAGGCGATGCGCTGCGCCATCGAGGCGTGCGACCGCGCCATCGATGTGATGAAAGCACACATGGCACCGGGCGTCACCGAGCAACGGCTTTGGAGCTACCTCCATGCCGAGAACATCGCGCGCGGTGGCGAGTGGATCGAAACGCGGTTGATGAGCAGTGGCCCGCGTACGAATCCGTGGTTTCAGGAGTGCAGCAGCCGTCCCATCGAAAACGGTGACCTTGTCGCGTTCGATACCGATCTCATCGGCCCTTATGGCATCTGTGTCGATATTTCGCGGACGTGGCTCTGCGGCGATGCCAGGCCGTTGCCGGAGCAGCGCGAAATCTACACGATGGGCTACGAGCAAATCATGCGTAACATGGAATTCCTCAGGCCGGGGCGCAGCTTCTACGAGATGGCGCACGACACGCTCCAATACGATGTGAACGTGTATCGCAATTACTCGTGTGTGTATCACGGCGTGGGTTTGTGCGATGAGTACCCGTGCATCTACTTCCCGCAGACGTGGGAGGCCTTCGGCTACGACGGCGTGCTCGAACCGGGTATGGTCGTGTGCGTGGAGACGTTCGTGGGGCGGCGCAGCGGCGGCGAGGGCGTCAAGCTGGAAGATCAGGTGCTCATCACCGAGGACGGCTACGAACTGCTCAGCCATTACCCGTACGAGCAACACTTGTTGTTATAATCGTGGTTATGCGCCCACCACCCGATCTATTCTACTTGAAGCAGCGCAGCCAGTTATTGGGCTGTGGGACATGTTTTGGGTCGGTGTTCGCTTCGTGCCGACCGAGCAATTCTCTGAGGTTGCGCCACTGTTCGACCGGGCCATCGATGCGCTTGATTATGATGGTCCTGGTGATGTGCGCGACATCTGGGATGAAATTGCCGCGAAGGGCGTTGTGCTGGTAAGGGCTGATGATGAGACAGTCATCGACTCATGTATGTTGCATATTGACGGCGAAAACTCACGCCTTCGATACGCGGAGCCTGAAGACCTGGAAGACGTCGACAAAAATTAGCCGCTTCAATATTGCATCATTAGGCACGGCTACCAAACTGGAATCGGCGTGGTGGGTTGGCATATAATGCCCCCATGAGACGCTTATCACTCGCCTTAACGCTTGTTGTCGGTTTGCTGGCGGCCTGTGCCCCACCCATACCGACCGAAACCATCGACCTGCCGACGTTGGCTGCGATCCCCACCATCACCGAAACCCTTACGCCAACGATCACGCTCACGCCGTCGCCCACCACTACGTCAACGATTACACCCACGGCCTCGAACACGCCTACCGAAACGGCCACGGTCACGGCCAGCCCATCGCTGACCGATACGCCCCCGCCCACACCGACCATCACGCCCACGGCTGTGCCCCCCACCGAGGAACCCTCGGCGCTTTCGCTCATCGCGGAGCTTGCCGCCGTCGCGACGATTCTGCCGCCGGACTTCGTGCCGGGCCAGGACCCGAATGCGGTTAATCAAGGCGGTGTGCCTGCAGCACTTAGCTGCCCCGCGACCGCGCCGGGCGGCTTCGGGGTGATCTTCGAACGTGAGCCAGGCATCGAGGAAAATTTGGGCTGTCCGGCGTTGGCGGCGGTTCGCAGGCCCGATGCGGCCCTCCAGGCCTTCGAGCGGGGCCTTATGTTGTGGGTCAACGATGAGGGTAGCGGGGACATCTACGTGCTGTTGGATAACGGCAATTACTTCCGCTTCTCCGATACATGGGACCCGGTAGCCGACCCCGAAAGTGGCAGCGAAGTGCCACCGGGGCCGAACCTGCAAGAGCCGATTCGTGGCTTTGGCAAAATTTGGCGCAACGACCCCGCGATCAAGGAGGCGCTGGGGTGGGCCATCACGGGGGAATCTGGATTACAGGCTGCCGTCGGTACGTTCGACAACGGCACGATGCTCGATGTGCCGCCGCGCGGCGAAATCCTCGTGCTGTTCGAAACGGCCAGCGGCGTCGGTCGGTGGCGGGCGTACCCCGGTAGCTACTAACCCGGCGCTGATGTGGATATGGCAGAATTAAATTGCACATGGTTGGTCGACCGACAGATTGCGAAGAGATGGCCCGACAGTTTTTAGCTCTTAGTATTTTGTTATGGTGTTCGACGTGGGGCAGGCACTCAATCACTCGGACCAAACGACTAACAACTAAGAGCTGTTGTCACTACACTATCGAGATAGCTGTCTTCCTACGACATTGACGGGGCAAAAAGCGATTGTTTGGATTATTCACACGGGTTGTGCTGGTGAGTGCCCTCGGGGCGTGGGGCATACTGGGGGTATGCCTCGCGGGGGCAGTGAGTATGCACGGGGAGCGTGGCGAGCAGTTGAGCTACGTGCAACAACAGGACAGCAACAACTGGGATATTCACCTCGTCGAATTGAATCGTGGCCTGCGGGTGAACCTCACACGCGGCTTCAAGCATGGCGCAGCCCGGAATCGGCTCCCGGCGTGGTCGCCCGATGGTGAAACGCTGGCCTTCGTGAGCGATGCGCAGGGCAGCAGCGAGGTGTACCTTTACCGTCCCGGCGATGCCGCGCCGCAGCGCCTCACTGACGATGACCTGTTTTATGCCCACATCGATTGGTCGCCGGATGGTGAACGATTGGCACTCGGGACGACACTCACCACGCCCGGTGGCCTCCGCCTTGCCGATTTGAACACCGGCGAAGTGCGCACCCTCGCCCACGATGGGTGGGCTGTGCTGCGTGCGGCGTGGTCGCCGGATGGGTCGCAAATCGCGTATATCGTCGCCGACCAGGCCGACCGTAGCCGCAGCGTGCGCGTATACGACCTCGCCACGAATGAGGGGCGCGTGCTCAGCACGGTGCAACAAACTGTGAATCGCATTCAGTGGACGCCGGGCGGCGAACACGTCACCTACTTGGAGTGGGTGGGGTCGCAGCGGGCATTTTGGGCGGTCGAGGCAGCGACGGGGTCGGTGCAATTTCTACAACTCGACCCGTTCGTGGGGGATACCTTCGCCTGGGAACCGCGCACCGGGCGTGCCGTCGTGGGGCGCACCTCGAACAGCCTGTCGAAGCTGTACTTCCTCGATGATGCGACGGCGGCGCTTAACGAGGGTGTGCTCGCAGAGCGGTTGCGGCTGGTTTCGAACAATGGTGCCTACGACAACTTCCCCACCTGGTCGCCGAACGGGCATTGGCTGGCGTACGTGTCGGTACCCACGCTGATGGGCGAACCGGAAATCTACATCGCCGATGTCGAGAGCCGCGCTGTACGTCGCATCACGGCCAACAGCGTCAACGACTGGAGTCCAGCGTGGCGACCTTCGCGATAACCGCGTTGATGCGGCGCTGGGCCGGGCTAGTCGCACTGACTAGCGGGGTGCTGCTGGCTGTGCTCAGTGTGGCGATGCCTGCCCTCGGTCAACGCTTCGATACGCCCCAACTCACGGTGAGCCAGCAACTACGCAGCCAGGTGGACCTATTTTTGTACGATGTGCGTTGGAACCTGCTGCATCGGCTGACGAACACACCAGAAACCGAACAAGACCCCCACTGGTCGCCCGATGGGCGTTTCCTGGCGTATACCGTTCTTGTCGAGGGTGTACGCGAGGTGTTCATCCAGGATGTGTACGGCGGCGAGGCGGTCCAGCTCACACGAAGCCGACACGGTAGTGACGCGCCGCTGTGGTCGCCCGCGCAACCGGGGACGATGTTGCTGCGCTACGACCGATTCCCCGGACAAGCAGATATTGTGGCCGTTCGCCTGCCCGAGTATGACCGTCGCAATCTCACTGTGAGTAACAGCAGCGAACGCGACCTCGCATGGTCGCCCGATGGAGCGCATATCGTCTATACAGCTATCGAACCCGATGGTGTGCGCCGTGTGCGGGTGATGCGGTATCCAGTGGGCGACGTGGTATGGGAGACGTTAGGCGCGGGCTTCGACCCGGCATGGTCGCCCGATGGCACGCGCTTCGCTTACATCGGCGAGACCATCGGCGCGGGCTTCGATGTGGCGAACACGCTACACATCGTCGATTGGCCATCGGGTACAGTCCATGACTTGCCAGTCAACACGCCGGTAATGTCATCGCTGCTGTGGACGGAGGACAGCCTGTACTTTATCGCTGTTCCCGAAGACCTGACGCTGCGTTATGATGTGTACCAGTATACCTTTGCGAATGGTACCCTGAAGCAGCGGACGCAAATGGGCATCGTGCGCAGCATCGCCTGGGAAGATCCGCATCTCGCGGTGCAACTCAGCAGTGGGCCGTTGTTGGTGGTGTGCCTGCTACGCACCGACGATGACCTGTACTGCCCGCCTATGCTGCAAGACAGTTATGGCCCCGTGTGGAGACCCTGACGCATGGTTTTGTACCTTAGAATGCTGTTGATGCTGCTATTGCTGTTTTTTGCATTGACCCATGCAGGCCAGTGGGCCGGGCGCAGCCTGGCAAACCCCGACCAAATTGCTTACACCACCCGGGGCGAGGCCGCCTTCACCGATTTATACCTGTACGATGTCGCAACCGGCGTGAGCATCCCCATTACAAACAACGAAGGGCCAGAGCGCGAACTGGTGTGGTCGCCGGATGGTTCGTTGTTGGCCTATAGCACCGGCTTGCAGGGTGCGCGTCAGGTTGTGATGAGCGGCGCTTACGGCGAAAATCCGCGCGTGCTCTCGGCGGAAAATGCCGATAACTACGGCCCCACGTGGTCTCCCGATAGCCACGAATTAGCCTATCTCTCGATCGAAAACCGCCGACACACGGTTCAAATTTCGGGCGTGGCGGATGCGAATCGGCGTGAGTTTGCTGATGTTGTTCAGCGCGATTTGCAGGCCCTGCGCTGGTCTCCGCGGGGAGGGCAGTTTGCGTTGCGTTACGACCAGGGCGTCGAAAGCTATGTGCTGCTCCTCGATGCCGAAACCGGTGAACCCGGCCTGCGCGGTGATGGTTCGACTACGCCTTCCTGGTCGCCCACGGGCGATGCCTTCGTGACGACCTACCTCGGTGGCAGCGCGCGTTACCCGAACGGGCTTGTCGTGGTCGACGCGCAAACCGGTGACGTCACCCCCCTCTCGACGGACCTGTTCGATGTGGTGACGGGGGCGTCGTGGTCACCTGCGGGCGATCGAATCGCGTTTACGGCGTCATTATCGAATGGTTCTACCGATGTGTACGTTGTCGATGCCGACGGCGCGAACCTGCACGCCCTCACCCGCACCCCGTACACCGAGACCGGCCCGCTGGCGTGGTCGCCGGATGGCTCGCGGTTGGCCTACGAACGCCGCGATGACGACGGCGGACGCATTTGTATCGTGGTTGTGACGGATGCGCAGGTGACCTGCCCGCCTGCGCTTGTACGGGGCTTCACACCGGTATGGCGACCGCGCTAGCACGCCTCAGCGTCGCGTTGATGTTCGGCCTGTGGGTAGGCATGGGGTTGGCCCGCCTCGCCCCGCCGAACAGTCAGTTCCTCGCCTACGATGATGACTTCGACGTGGGCCTGTTAGACCTGCGCACGGGTATCGCCACGACCATCGTCACGCCAGAGATCAACGAATCGGCGGTACGTAATATCGGCGAGCGGCTGTTTTACGTGCGTAACACGCACATCGGCACCGCAGAAATCTTCATGACGACCCTGTTTGCCGATGAACCGCCGCAGCAACTCACCGAGAATGCCTATACCTTCACGTCATACGACATCAACGGCGATTGGCTGGCATACACGGGCATCACACCGGGGGATGGGCCGTGGTCCGATATTTACATCACCCATATGCCTACCGGAGAAACGCACCAACTCACGAGCACAGCGCGCATCAGCGAGCGTGGGCCGGTGTGGTCGCCCGATGCGTCACGGGTGGCGTATCGGCAGTACAACGGCTCTGGCGAGAAGGTCGTCGTGTACACCCTGGAGGATGGTCCGCGCACGTTGGCTGGGGTGGGCGGCCAAATTTTTCAGATGTCGTGGTCGCCCGATGGCGAAACCCTCGCTGTCGTGCGGACGCTCGGCATGGGCGGTCCACGTGCCAACATGCTGCTGCTCCCGATTCCGCGCTCGCCGGTCAGTCGCTTGAGTATGTGGGGGTGGATGCCCCCCGCAGACCCACCCGCCGATGGTAATCAGCCGTTGTTTATGGATAGTGAGTTCACCGCGTATGGCGGCGTCGCGTGGGGGGCCGATGGCGAAACATTGATTGTCGGCGCGCTCTCTACACGGACATTACGACGGGAGCTATTTCGTGTAGGGGTAGGCGGCGAGATGATGCAGGCGATGCCGACCAACTACGACATCGAGCATCGGGCTCGGCTGCGCTGGGTGGAGGGCACGCAAACCCTTACCTACATCAACCGCCACGACGAGCGTTGTACCCTCGACACGCTCATCGGGCGGCAGCGTTGCTACGACTAGGCTGCCACGCCGGGGCACCCACCGCCCGCCGATAATCGGTAAGGCGGCGCATATCGGCCCCATTGGCGCGCATCACGAAGAGGGCTGCCCCCCCACGCACGGGTGTACCCAGCGATGATGTAAACGCCACCCACTGTTCGTCAGGTGTCCAATCTGGCTGGTAAATTTCGAAGCGCTGCTCTACCCGTTGCAGTTGGCCGTGGGTGGGCGCAGTGGTGTATGTGTCGTAAGCTGGGACGATGCCTGTCGTGTAGCGGCAGGTAAACGTGAGTTGTGTATCGGCTGCCAACCAAGTGAGGTTCGTGAGGTAAGTGCAGGGGCCAACCCCCGCCAATCGCCGCGAGTCACCGCCTTCGTAGACCATGATGTCCTGTGCGCCGCGCATTTGTTGTTGCGTTGCGTAGGCGATGCTCCGGCCATCCTTAGACCAAACCGGGAAAAAGCTATCCCCGGGGTTGCTCTCGGTGAGGTTTTGTAGGGTTTCGGTCGCCAAATCGTATACATAAATGTGATAGGTCGCATCGTAGCTGCCCGAGAATGCGATCTTCGAGCCATCGGGCGACCACATCGGCTGCACCGCACTCAACTCGCCGAGTGGTAGCTGCACGCGCCGCTGGCGCTCGTACAAATCCATCACCTGCAAGCCGACGGTGCCGCCTCGTTGGCTCGCCACGAACGCGAGTTTGGTGCCATCGGGCGACCACGCTGGGGAGTAGTCGTCGACCTCGGAGCGCGTGAGGTTGAGCATCAGGCCGGGGCGTGAGACGGAAATCAGGTAGAGGTCGGTGTTGCGGTTGCGCGTCGCATGCACAGCTATCGACGCGCTTTCGGTGAATGTGCCAAGGGCACGTGCGCCCATCACGCCACCGAAGCTCAACATCGCGGCTAGCCATACCCGGCCAAACAGGTGAACTAGGGTTGCCATGCCGGGTAGCCTACGCCATCTGCCGGGTGGATAAGTTGCCGTAACTGGTTACCTTCGGCAAGGTAGAGCGTGGCCCCACCGCCGCCTACATTCGCCGCGAAGATGAGCCGGGTTTCGTCCCAGGCGAGGTGGCGTGCTTTCGGGGGTAGGTCCAAAAACCGACTATTCTCAGGATCATCGATTTCCGTCATGAATACCTGTAGATCGGTGCGGGAGGTGTAATAGCACTCTATAGCGAGGTGGGTGCCCGCCGGGTCGAAGACCGGGTGCGCCGCGACCGGGCACGGGTTGTAGATGAACTCGGCGTCGGTGCCATCGGTCACGTACACGTCGAAGAAGGTGGTGTTCATGTGCTTGGCGGTGTACGTCAGGCGTGTGCCATCGGGCGACCATGATGGCGTGTAGTTATCGAAGCTGCTGCGGGTGATATTCCGCAGGTTGCTGCCATCTGACGAGACAGTGAATACATCGTTGCGCCCCCCGAGGTTACTTACAAATGCGATACGCTCGCCGGTAGGGGACCACGCGGGTTGAATCGCCCAGATGCTGTCCGGTAGCAGCGGCTCGCTCAGGTGTGGGCGATAGATGTTCATCAGGTAGAGCGTGCTGTGCTGCGGCGTGGTATGCACGTACACGATGTGCTCACCATCGGGCGACCACGCCGGGCGCGAGGCGTTTACCGCAGCGTCGCGAGTCAGCGGTTTGATGATGCCACGCTGCACATCCAGCAGTTGCAGTTGCCCTTCCTGTTGGTATGCCAGCACATCGGCAGCGTATGGCCACAAACCGGCAGCAAGCACTGCTGCCCACAGCCCGGCGATACCCAGGGCAAGCTGCCGCATCATTGTGGGGTTAGTTGGTTGGCGACCAGTCGTTGTGCCAGCGTAACGACCTCGCGATAGTGAACTGGCTTGTACATCACAACTTCGGCGATGTCCTCGAGGTTGTGCTGCATAATCATGTGGGGGTTCGCGGTCAGCACGATGATGATAATTTTGTTGCCGCCCGGTAAACGGCGGGCGTGCTGCACCAGTTCGACGCCGTTCATCACCGGCATGTTGATGTCTGCGATCATCGCGTCGGGCAGCTTGCCGTCCATCATCTGCTTTAGCGCCTCGGCGCCGTGGTTTGCTAACAAGACTGTTGCCCCGGCCTTGGTGAACACCTGCTCCCACAGGTCGCGCTGTACGATGTCATCCTCGACGATCAATACGTTCATGGTTACGCCTCACCCACCTACGGTTTATGAATATATTACAGATTCTTGGCGGGGGTAACAAGCAACTGCGGAAATTAAAAAGGCCCGTGGGTAACGGGCCCGGGGTGTTTTCGATTAGCGGTTGATGTGCGGGTTAGGCGCAGGTGGCATAGAAGCCGAAGGCGTTCAGCACATCGGAGAGCACCGGGATTTGGTCCCACAGGCAGTTTTGGTCGATGATGACCAACGCTGCGACGGTCGCGCAGCAGCAAAATACCGACAACGACACACAGCCGATGAGCACGATACGCAGGGTGTTGCGGCCCTCGGGCGGCTCTTCGTATTCTGGGTAGTAGGGGTCGGCAACGGGCTGCGGGGGTGGCGATGTGTAGCTCGGCTGTTCGCTGCCATAGCCGGGTTCTTGCTGCGAGGCGTAACTCGGCTGGGCGGGCGGCGGCGAGAAGCTCGGTTGTGGCTCTTGCTGGGGTTGAGGGCTGGCGTACGGCGAGGGCGCAGGGTCTGCCGGGTCCGAGGGTGGTGCGAACGTCGTCGGCTGTTGCGGCTGCTGCGCCGGGGACGATACCGTGGGCGCAGGGCCATCGGCTGCGGCGGGGCGTACGACTTCGTAGCCCAATGTGACCGTTTCGCCGAGGCCGACCATATCCCCATTGTTGAGCGGCTTGGCACCGGTCAGGCGTTGACCGTTGACGAATGTGCCGTTGGTGGACCCCAAATCCTCGATTGTAAAGCCGCCTGCGCCCCGTGTGAAGCGCATGTGGTGCCGGCTGACTTCCGGGTCATTGATCACAATATCGTTCGTGATATCACGGCCTACCGTGATGATGTCCTTATTCAGGTCGTATGTTTGGTTGGGCTGTGGCCCTCGCCGAACGACCAGCCGGAAGCTGTCGTTACCTTGCATGGCTTCTCCCCTCAAAGCGGCTATGCTAGTGGATACCAATTTGGGAGTATACAGGTATTGCTACACGCGGTCAACTTGTGGCGCTAAGGCCGTTGGGCAGGCGTAGACTGCGCGTACATCGCTCGCATGGAACGCCGGACGCAATACAATCGACAATAAGCATGACGACCAACAACCGGGAGTAGACCAACCGATGAAATACCTCGCGCTGATGTTTCTGCTTACACTTGCGGCGTGTAATCTCGCGAGCAACCCACAAATTGCCGATGAGCTGACGCCCGGCCCTACTGAGGCTGACTCGACGGCTTGCCTCGCCACAGCCACATCGGGGACGGTCGGCTTGCTGGCGCTGCCACAGCAGGGGGCGGCCCAAAATGGCACCCTCGATGCCGTCGGCGAGATTATCGGGCGCACAGGCGATAATGCGTGGTGGCAGCTACAGCAGGGGACGCGCGTCGGTTGGGCGGCAGCCGGCGACTTGACAATAACCGGCGACTGTCGTGCCGTGCCCATCGTCGATACCGCAACGGCCACCCCTGCGCCCACCGCCACGCCCGATTTCGCGCGTGCGACCGTCAACGTAAACAGCCTGAACGTGCGGCGTGGGCCGGGCACGAACTTCAGCCCGCCCATTGGCACCTTGCGTGAGGGAGATGCCGTCGATGTCATCGGCCAGAACCCCGGCGGAACATGGTACAAAATCGCATTCGAGGGTGGCGAGGGGTGGATTTTCGCCGAACTGACCAATACCGAGGGCAATGTTGCGTCGGCCCCGGTGGACATTGGCCCCCCGACACCGCTACCGACGAACACACCTATCCCGGCAACACCGACGCCCACGGTCGACCCGAGCATCAACTTTGTGCGCGATGGCGGCATGGAAGGCAGCTACGTCAATCGTGGCGGCGCCGACTTCAACTTCCCCGAGGCATGGCAGGCGTTGGCCATTACATCGCCGCAAAACGAAGTGTGGCAGAATGTGCGCCCAGTGGCCTTCCCACATACGTCACGGCCCGAGGTACGCAGCGGTTCACGCTCGCTGAACATCAACCGGAACTTCGGCACATTCACGATTGCGGTGTATCAGCAGGTGCAGGTGCCCACCGGGGCGAACCTCAGCGCGAGTGGGTGGGCGTGGCTGCACACCTGCGACCCGGACCCGGCCATCTGCAATAGCGACCCGGAGAGCGGCGCTCGTGCCCGTGTAGGCCTAGACCCGACCGGCGGCACGGACCCGTTTGGCGGTAATGTGGTGTGGGGCGGGTACATCACCCCGCACGATAGTTGGGGCAATACGGGGGTCACGGCACGGGCACAGGGTGGCACCGTGACGGTTTTCCTCTACGCGACGCAGGATTGGCCGCGTGGGCTAAATCAACTATATTGGGACGACGTGACACTCAATGCCGTGAACTAATTCGAGCAGTACAACCACCACAACCCGGCCAGCGCGGCGCTCCAGACGATAGACCCAAGGGTGACCGCGTTGACCGGCCATGTAACCAACAACAATGTACTAATTACAACGCCGCCAACCCACCCGACGGCCAACACATCGCTCAGCTCACGCGGAT
>CAYSVE010000090.1:0-12721 GCA_964434365.1 uncultured Anaerolineaceae bacterium
GCGGCCCTCTTGGCCGCTAACTTGCCCGATGCCCGCGACCGCTTCGAAGGCCAAACGCTGACGGTTTCCGTACAGCAGGCTGGTGCCCGTGGTGGTATCAGTGGCCCGTACTTCTTCTGGCGCGAGGCCTTCGAGCAGGCCACAGGGGCTACGCTGGAAATCGTCGAGATTCCGCAGGCCCAGTACTTCACCACGACGGCCACCGACTTCCTCACCAACCAGAACACCTACGATGTGATGAACATCGGCTCCTGGTTCTATGGGGACTACATCTCCAACGGCTGGCTACAACCCATCGAACCGTTCATCAACACCGAAGGTTACCCGACCTGGGAACCGGAGAACGTCGCGACCCCGCTGCGCCAACTGCTGCAATGGGAAGACCAGTTCTACGGTGCGCTGTTCGACGGTGACGCGCAGCTCCTCTACTACCGTAAGGACCTGCTGAACGACCCGGACTGGCAGGCGCAGTTCGAGGAAGAAATGGGCATGCCGATGCCGGTTCCGCCGCGCACCTGGCAGGAACTCCTCGCTGTGACGACCTTCTTCAACGGTAAGGACTGGAACGGCGATGGCGACCCGGATGACGGCATCAGCCTCCACCTTGCGGGCGGCGGCCAGGGCTTCTTCCACTTCATGTCGCTCAGCGCTGCGTTCGCCATCACCCCCGCCGAGGGCGACGACCCGCGCGCCGTTACCCAGTTCGACAACGTCTACTGGTTCGACCCGACCGACATGACGCCGCTCATCAACCAGCCGGGGCATGTCGCCGCGCTGGAATACCTGCAAGAACTGGCCGCAACCGGTGCCGAAGCCCAGTTCGGCTGGGAGCTTGGCGAAGCCTGGAACAACTTCCTCAACGGCAACGCTGTGGCGACCTTCTCCTGGGGTGACGTCGGTTCGCTGGCCCAGGACCCGAGCCGCTCCACGATTACGGGCTTGCTGGGTGCTGCACCCATCCCGTGCTCCGATACATGGTACGACCGCGAAGCTGGTGAGTTCATCACCGATACCGAAAACCCGAACTGCGTGGGTAACGTGACCGGTGGTAGCTGGCACCCGGTGATGAGCGCCCGCACCGATACGCCGGAACTGGCCTACTACTTCATGGCCATGCACGCCAACCCAGATATCAACTTCTGGAACGTGACCTATGGCTGGACCGGTGTGGACCCGAACAGCACCACGCAGCTCTTCCCGCCGGATGGCGACGCCTCTGTCGATGACTACGTGAGCGCGGGCTTCAATGCCGAAGACGCCGAGCAGTACATCACCGGCTACGGCGACAACCTGTTCCAACCGCCGATTACGCAAACCTACCTGCGCATCCTCGGCACGGGCGAATTCTGGGAAATCCTGGACGTGCGTCTGTCGCAGGCGATGATCGGCCAGTTGAGCGCCCAGGAAGCATTGGACGCCGTCGCTGAAGAGTGGGCCGCCGTTAACGAAGACCTGGACGTGGCCTCGCAGTTGGCGCTGTATCAATCCGCCATCGGCTACACTCCGTAAGTTCGTTAGTACCCAACAATCCGAATACCCTTGGGGGGAGGCTGTATAGCCTCTCCCCTTTTTCGATAAAACCAGACTTCTTTTTGAGGAAAAACCGTTATGCAACGCAGTCGTGTGGGGCTGTACTTCCTGTTGCCCGGTGTTATCTGGGTGTTGATATTCACGATATTTCCGCTGTTCTACTCCCTCATTCTGGCCTTTCGTTTTCAGCGTTTAGGACGCCCCTCGCGTTGGGTCGGTTTCGAGAACTTTGTCGATATTTTCAGCGATGCGCGCGTGGCCGAAACGCTCGTGACGTCGGTTTACCTGTCCATCATGAGTTTGTTTCTCACGTTGTTGTTGGGCACTTTCATCGCGTGGCTGTTCAACCAGCGTGTCCCGGGTGTGAACTTCTTCCGGGGTGTGATGACGATGCCGATCTTCACCGCGCCGATTGCACTCGGCTTTTTGGGCAAAGTGCTGTTCAACGAACAAAGCGGCCCAATCAACCAGGCGATTACTGCCTTTGGTTTCCCCGCTGTTAAATGGTTAACGGGGCCATGGGCGGCGCGTACGGCGGTGCTCATCGCCGATGTGTGGCAGTGGACACCGTTCGTGTTCATCGTTGTGTTGGCGGCGATGCAGTCTATCAGCGATGACCTGTACGAAGCCGCCCGGCTGGATACTGCGAGCGAATGGCAGTTGTTTAGCCGCATTACGTTTCCGCTCATCGCCCCTGCGCTGGGCACCGTGGGTATGCTACGGCTCGTCGAGACCTTCAAAATCATCGATATTCCGCTCTCGATGACTGGTGGTGGGCCGGGCAGCAGCACGCAAACGTATACGTACTACGTTTTCATCACCGGGCTAAGGCAATTCGAACAAGGATACGCCAGTGCGCTCTCGTGGCTGCTCGTCATCCTGGCGATTATCATCAGCACGATTTACTTCCAACTCGTTAAAGAGCGCTTCCGCTAGAAAGGGCATAACCCATGGCTACGACACAAGTTAAGTCGAAGGATGCAACTGCCCAACCCAAGGCCGCAACCAAAGCGGACAATCGGCGGTTGGCGTTCAACATTTTCGTGTGGGTCTCCATTTTCCTGGTGATGCTGTCTGTGCTGTACCCGTTCATCTGGGCGGTGATTACGTCGTTCAAAACCCAGCGCGAAGCCCTGGAGCCGACGCTCATCCCGTGGTTGCAGTTCACCCCTACGTTGGAAAACTGGAACGCTGAACTGGGCCTTGGCGGGCGCGAGGCGCTCAACGCACTACAGAACAGTGCCATCATCGCCCTGGGCGCGACGGCTATCGCGGCGGTGCTGGGCACGATTACCGGCTACGGGCTGGCACGCTTTAAGTATGGGGTAGGTAACCATAATCTGGTGGGTTGGTTCCTCAGCCAACGCTTTTTGCCACCCGTCGCGACGATCATCCCCTTCTTTTTGGTGTTGCAACGGCTAAACCTCTACGACACAACATTCGGCCTGGTGTTGGTGAATGCGACATTTACGTTGCCGTTTGCGGTGCTCATCATGCGAGATTTCTTCGCGGACTTCCCGAAGGAACTCGGGGAAGCGGCCCTCGTGGATGGTGCGAATCAGTGGGGGGTGTTCTGGCGGGTGGCGATGCCCGTTAGCGGCCCGGCGATTACCGCTGCGGCGATCATCTGTTTCGCCTTCTCGTGGAACGAATACCTGTTCGCGAGTGTGCTCGCGCCAAACACGGCCAAACCGTACACCTTCCTCGTCGCGAGTACGAGCACGGTGCGTGGTGTGCACTTTGGGTTTGTGTCCACGCGTATGCTCATCGCGATCACGCTGCCGGTGGTGCTATCGTTGTTTGTGCAGCGCTATATTGTGCGCGGCCTTACCCTCGGCGCGGTGAAGGGCTAGCGAGGTCGCACAAGTTTGTGGGGAGCGAGTTGGACCTTACGCTCCCCACAATCACATTGCTGCACGCATTGGGTTCCCCCCCCGATTGGATGAATACCACAGTGTTCGAACACGCCCCGACGCACGGCCTGCTGCACCATACAATTCTCAAGTTCATCGTCGAACATGGCTATGGCCCTACCCTCGCCGGCCTCAGTGCTGCGCTGGGCTACGATGAGGTGACCCTCTCGACGGCGTTAAAAGCCTTGCAGGACTATCACGGTGTTGTTCTGCATCCGAACAGCAGTCGCATCTGGGTGGTGCATCCGTTTTCGCTGGCACCGACGAACTTCGTCGTGCGCACCGTAGAACGGGCCTACTGGGGTACCTGCGCTTGGTGTTCGATGGGCGTCGCGGCACTGCTCGCACAAGATGTGACGATCACCACCACCCTCGGTGCCGATCAGCAGCAGGTCGATATCCATATCCGTGACGGTGCCGTCGTCGAAGAGGGATACTACGTCCATTTCCCCATACCCATAACGCAAGCCTGGGACAATGTGATCTACACGTGTAGCACCATGCTGTTGTTCGAGGGTGAGGCCGACATCGACCGCTGGTGCGAACAACACCGCATCGAAAAAGGCGACGTGCAACCGCTGGAAAACGTGTGGGCGTTCTCGCAGGTATGGTATGGCAATCACCTCAACCCGGCGTGGCAGAAGTGGACCAACCGCGAAGCGCGGACGATCTTCGAGCGGTTCGGTTTAACGCAGCCCGTGTGGCACATCCCGGCTTCCGACACGCGTTTTTAGGCGTTGGCGCGTCGGTGCTCCTGCCGATTCTGATGTTCGCTCACCACATCCTAACCACAGGCCCCCAATAATTTGGGGGCTTATGCGCTTAATTCAACGTATAATGTGGATACAAGTTTTTACTGTGAGGGCCAATTTTCATGACATTTGACCCGACGGTGGTGTATCTGCTGGTAGTGGTCGGCCTGTGGGCCGCACTAACCGCCCTGTACACCCCAGGAACCGGTGTAATCGAGGTGATCGGCCTGGCGCTACTTGGCGTGGCGGGCTGGGCACTCTTCAACACACCAACGACCAACTGGCTTGCCCTGCTGCTGATCGTGCTCGGGGTATCGGCATTTACAGCCGTGCCCTTCGTGAATCAACGCTGGGCAACCATCGCCGAAGCCGGGCTGATTTTGCAAGGCGTGGGCGGCTTCCTGCTGTTCGAGGGCACCCCGCCGAATGTGTTTGTTATCGCGCTAACGCTGGTGCTCGCGTGGGTGTATCACCGCTATGTGCTGGTGCCCATGCTACGCATGATGCGCAATCGCCCCGAAGCCGGCGACGAACTCAACGATGTGCTGGGCGCACGCGGGCGCGTCGTCGCGCCGGTGGTGCCACCAAACAGCGGCACCGCACAGGTTATCGGCGAGTTGTGGACCGTGCGGAGCGACAGGCCGCTGCAAAAGGGCGATGTCGTCATCGTGACCGAAGTGAACGGTCTCGAACTCGCCGTAGAGAAGCTTAAGAACAAGCGTCAGCAACCCAATGGGACGCACGAAACCGAGAGGAGCAATTAACCGATGGATCCCGCAGTATTTCTGGTAATGGGCATTATTCTGGTCGTTGTTTGGATCATCTTTAGCTCGATCCGCATCGTGCCGGAGTACGAACGACTCGTTGTGTTGGCGCTTGGGCGATACATCGGCACTCGTGGCCCCGGCCTTACGTTTATCATCCCGGTTTTCGAGCGTGCCTTCAAAGTGGACCAGCGCGAGCGCTTTCTGGACATCCCCGCGCAGACGGCCATTACGCTCGATAACGCGCCCATTTCTATCGACTTCCTCGTGTACTACCGCATCACCGACCCCAAGCTGAGTGTGCTCAAGGTCGATAATGTGGTGTCGGCATCGCTGAACATTGCCACGACCACCCTGCGCGCCGTCATCGGCGACATCGACCTCGACAGTGTGCTCAGCAAGCGCGAGCAGATCAACGACACGCTGCGCGTGAAGCTCGACGAAACGACCACCCGCTGGGGCCTGAAGATCACAAGCGTGGAAATCCGCGAGATCGAGCCGCCGCGCGAAGTGCAGGACGCGATGAACCGCCAGATGAGCGCAGAGCGCGAGCGCCGTGCGCTGGTCATCAGCGCGCAGGGTGAGCGCGAGGCCGCCATCGCCGTGGCCGAGGGTGAAAAGCAAGCCGCTATCCTCAAGGCCGAGGGTGAAAAGCAGTCTGCCATCCTCGAAGCGGAGGGGCAGCGCGAGAGCCAGTACCTTGCCGCACAGGGTTACGCTGCGTCGTTGCAGGCCATCTACGAGCAGGCGCGTAGCATCGACGACAAGACGATGATGCTGCAATACTTCGATGCGCTGGAAACCATCGGCAAAAGTGAATCCACCAAGTTTGTCATCCCGATGGAACTGACGACTATGCTGAGCCGCTTCGCCCGCAATATGACCGACCTGGACGCGATTCAGCCGTTGGTGAAGAACGGTAGCTCCTTTAACGGTAGCGATTAACGCATATTGTGCCGAGTCGCGCGTGTTGAGCGCTGAGTTTGGGCGATGGCAAGCCATGTGTTGTGCTTCGCCCAAAACACTCGCACGTAGGGGCGACAGCGAAACGTGGTGCAGCCCCACCTACCAAAAATGCGACAGATTGGCAAATCGCTTGCGCAGTGCAGATTTCGTGTAGGGGCGAGTCCATGACTCGCCCGAAAGTGACGTAAACCGATGTCAGACGATTTCAAAGTTGAGCGCGTCGACCACGTCGAACTCTTCGTGCCCGACCAATACGAAGCAGCGACGTGGTACACGCGCGTCTTCGGCCTGGAGATATTGCCCAAGTACGAATTTTGGGCAAGCGACGGCCCGCTGATGATCGGTGCGGGCAGTGCCATGCTGGCGCTATTCAAAGGGGACCCCAGTGGCAAGTGGGAAGGTTTTCGGCGGGTGGCCTTCGGTGTGAGCGGTGCGGGCTTTCTTGCCTTTCTCGATCGCCTGCCGGAGCTTCAGCTTGCCTACGACGGTGCGGTCATCAGCCGTACCGATGCCGTCGATCATACCCTTTCGTGGTCGGTGTATTTTAGCGATCCATACGGCTATCGCATCGAGATCACCACCTACGACTACGACGACGTGAAAACCGCCCTCGGCCGTCAGCCCTCGCGCCCGAACACAAACACCGAGTTCCCGCTGAGGGCGTACACCACCTGCTGGCTGTCATCGACGATGACATCGGCCAGCGAGGCGAACTGCTCCTCCTCGAAGGTGCGGTAGCTGCGCATGAACGTCCCGGCCCATGTGAGTTCGTAAATGGTGCCCAGGCCATTAAGCGCGTTGGCGATGTACAAACCCTGCGAAATCGGGCTGCTGCTGAGGTACATGCTATCGGCGGCGACGAGTTCTTGCCCCGGCGGGAAGTTCGCAAACCCGAAGCCCTGCGGCTCCCCGCTGATGTACTTGCCCACTTGCCCATCGCCGAACAGCACGAACACCGCGCCATCGGGGTCGATGTCGAAGTCGACGGCGTTGCGGATGTTGGGCCGTGTTTGCCCGCCGAAGTACTCGGTCGGCGCGCCGCCGTAGGTGCCGCCGGTCGGTTCGTAGCGCCAAATCTGGTTCGCGCCGGGGACTAGCAGGTAGAGGTTACCGCGCCAGATGCGCATCGAGGAGGGGGCGACCCAGTTTTCGGTGCCGAGCAGCCGTTGTGCCCCGCGTGTGAGAATCGTCGGTGAGTGCTCGACGATGACGCCGTTTCGGTCCAGCGCGATAAGCACGTTCCCCTGGCTAAGGCCGCTGCCATCCTCCGCCCACGCGATGTCCACCAGTTCATCGACCGTGTACTGGTTCACCGTGGCGTTGCGCCGCATGTTCGGGATCGGCGATTGCGTGTTCGGCGTGATGCCGCGCCCGTCGGGGGTAATTTGTGCCTCGTAGACGATGTCGTTGGCGCTGTCCAGCACGTAGAGGTTAAGGCCACGCAGCACCCCGCGCGAAAGCGATGCACTGGGGAACGACGCAATGGGGACGGCGTCGCGGCGGGTGATGTTCAACAGCCGATCGATGACGCTCTGCCCCTCGCGTGTGAGCGAGACCAATGTGGTGTCCTCGGCCTCAGCCACATTTTTCTCCTCGCACTCATCCACCTTCACCAACAATGCCTGCCAGGCCGCAATGGTGCCATTCACATCGCTGCTGTCGATGCTGCGGGCAAACTGGGCGTCATCGTTGGCCTCGATGACACACGTTTCGAACTCGCTGCGGTCGATGCCGGTAAGCCACAAAACCAGCACCAGGGCCACCACCACCAACGGAATCGCCGCTGCAACACCTGCCGCCATCGGCGTCGACCACCACTCGCGCGCTTCGTCTTCGTCGGTGCCGAAGTAATGGTCGATGAGGTTACTCGTCATGCGAGCGCTTTTGGCGATGCCTGCACTAGCACCGCTGAGGCCCGCTTGTGCGCGGTCGCGGCCTGCCGAAACCGTATCCACCAGGCGTGTACCCACGCCAGGGTTGATCTCCACAGTGGCTTGTGGGAGCGCCGCTGTACCACCAGTCGCGGCGATTTGCGCGCTCGATTCACCATCGAGTGTGGGTAACGGCACGGCTTCTTCTGGCGCAATGAACTCCACCCCCATAACCGTCGCCTGCTCGATCAACCCGCGCTTGAGTTCGATCAACATATCGCTAACATCCGGCGCCCGCATCGCCGCGAACATGTCTGTGCGCACCATGTCATCGATGTTCGCATCGGCGAGCAGGAGGCGAGCGCCCGCGCTGATGGGGTACTGCTTGAACTTCATCGCGGGTACATCGAGTACACCCAGGGGCGCGCCATAGTCGAATTCGTAATCGTCGACTGGGTCTGTGGGGAACATGAAGTACTGCCCCTGCGGATGATTCGGCGCGTCGGTGCGTAGCACGGCTGCACACATGCCCACGCGGCCTAGCGTCAACGTGGTGTCGTGGAGTACCACGCACAGGATGTTCGCCTCGAAGGTACGCCCACCGGAAGTGCGGTTGTGGTCCAACAGATTGCGGTTGAGTGTATCGAAGACAGCGCGCAACCCCGCCGTAACGCTACCGGCACTCTCGAAGTAGCGTTCGGCAGCGAGGGCTGCCATCTGCTCGTAGAAGGCCGTGGGGGCCACATCGCCAGAGGGCATCACCAGGCAAAAGAAGGTATCCGCCTCGCGCCCGCGCCCGGCGCGCTTCGGCGCAACCTGCACCCGGGCACCGGGCGGGGAGGTTCGTAGGGTACGCCCATTGACGATGAACAGGTGCCCAACGAGGGCTTCGTACATAAATGGCACGGCGTCTACTCCACGGAAAGTCTACAGCGCCCTAATTTTACAGGAGAATGTGGGCCTCAGCCTAGCGTGCGCGCCGCCGCCGCACGGAGAGCATCCAGGGAGACGGGTTTTGTCAGTATTTCGTCGATTCGCAACCCCTCCGGCGGTTCATAATCGGGGTGTGCGCTCACCGCGACGACATAAACGCCTGCAAGGTGGGCCTCGGTGCGAATGTAACTGAGCACCACCTCACCGTTTTCGCCGGGTAGTAGCCAGTCGAGGAATACAAGGTGGGGTGTGTAATGCTGAAGCCATGCAATCGCCGTGCTGGTATTCGCCACGCCTTCGACATCGAAGCCGGGTAAGGCCGCACGGATGATCGCGAGCAAGAACTCGTCATCGTCTACGACCAGCGCGAGCGGTTTACTCACGGCTTTCGGCAGAGCGAGCTATTTGTATCGCGTCGCGGATGCTTGGCAAATCGATGGGTTTGCCGAATAGCGCATCGGGTTGATACTCGGTGTACAGGTCCTGCCGCGCGTGGGCGGTCACACTGATGACGAACGTTTTGGCGAGGTGGGGCGTCTCGCGAATAAATTTAAGAACGACGTTGCCGTTGTAATGCGGCAAGCGGTAATCGAGTATAACCAGGTCGGGGGCCGAGCTTTCCAACGCCGTGAGCGCACGAGCACCATCGGTGGCCCGCAACACGTCGAATCCCTCACGTTCGGTCAACCGTGCCATGATTTCGAGGCTGGGAATATCGTCGTCTACAATTAAGGCAATCGGAGCCATTACGTTACGATTCCAACGAAATTACACTTTAGTATACCCCGATTTACCGGCATGCGACGGTTAGGACTCTTTAATTTTAAATGAATAGGTTTGTGCAGGTTGCCCAAAAACAGTCAGTCGAACCTCGTAGTCGCCAGGTAAGAAACCGTCTGTCTCTTCGAACGTGAAGTGCCCGCTACCCATTTCGCCGAGTATCCAGGCGTGGGTACTTTCCTGAAGAACCTGCCCATCGCGTAGCAGGGTGCGTGTCCACGTAGGTGCATCGACGGCGCGGTAGCGGAAAAAGACGTAGATATTCGGCTGGCCTGCGCTAAGTTGCCCATCGACTGGATTGCCGTTCGACGTCAGGCCGTCGTCCACCACCGTGACTTCGAGTAGCACCGCAGCGGTGGGCGTGATGCGGGCGATTGGCTGGGTTGTAGGGCGTGGGGCGGTAGTCGGGACGACGACGCCGACAAGGCCATCGTCGCGGCGCCGCGGAAAAAACTCATCGGTTTGGTCGAACGCGACCGCGAGCAAGCCGATCAACAGGCCACTTATCGCCGAGAAGCCGAACAACAGCAGCCCCGTCAACAGCAACCGTCCGCCGAGCTTGCCAGCATCGTGACGTTTTCGCCACATGGCCGCTGTGCGTTGCCTGCGCAACAACCACGCCGCAAATAGCAGCATGGCGAAGGCCAAAGCCAGCAAACCACCCAGGATATACGGAACAATGGGGAGGACGATTTCGATCATCGAGCGTTAAAACTGGAAGCCCCGGCGATACGGGATTATCTTCCGGTGGTAATCCGAGGTGTACGTTTTCAAGCGGTCTTCCAATTCCTGCCAGCGTGGGGTTTCGAACGCACTATGCAAGGTTTCGAGGCTGTCGCATACGAACTCTACCTGCCGCAACGGATAGGCCCCATAAGCGGTGTGCCACGCTGCCGACACATAAATCGACATCTCGTTGAGGCTGGGCACGAACTCGCCCACCACATATCGATAGTATACCTCCTGCATGCCGTTTCGGATGTCGTAGTTTAGGAGTAGCTTGTACCGTGGGATAATGGGAATCGGAGACATCATGCGACGGGCGCCCTTCCGCTTACTCTCTACTCCTATTCTAGCATGTTTACCACGGCCTTGTGTGGACCTTGTGAATGCGGTACCTTGGACGGCCTAGAGAGAGCGGGACGGGTTACGACCAATGGATTTACAACGTCAACTCGAAGACTTGCGGCGGCGTGTGCGCGATTTGCCCGAAGGCGGTGATGTCACGGCGCTGGAGCGCGAAGCACGCGATTTACTCGCAAATGCCAAAAACACCCCCCACGAGGAGGCCGCGCAGGCCCTCTTCGGCGAACTGGCCCGGCGCAGCAACGGCGAACGCAGCGGGCAGTCGACGGCAGCGTTACGCGGGCTGTTGCGGCGCGCTCGTATTCGCATCGAAATTGCCGGGGACGACGACGACATCGACGAGGCCATCGATATTCTGGCCGAGGCGCTCCCCCTTGACCCAACAGCCGAAGAGACCATCGACCTTTTGCAGCAGTCTGCCGCTCGCAGCCAGCAAGCGGCCCAGCGCGTCAAAGACCTGTTTGCGCGCTACGATGTGTCGGCGAGTGTGTTACCGCCCACCATCGAACACCCCGTTGTTGAAGTCGACGAGGACGACGAACCGGCCTACCCGACATCCCGCGGCTACCCCGCCCCCGAGCAAAACCGGCGCAGCACGCAGACGAACCGCCGTGTCGCGCCCAGTGGCGACCTCGACGATATGCTCAGCGACATCACCTCGGCTTACTACGCGGGTGAGTACCAGCAAACAGTCGAAATCGCGAATCGTATACTCAGCCAGCAGCCCGGTAACCCCACGGCCTTGGAGTATCGCCAAAAGGCCGAAGACAACCTGATCCGCGTGGTTGTGCCCGACCACCGTATTCCGTTCGAGGCGCGTGTGAGCTATAACCGCGCGAACTCGCTGGTACGCGCCGGGAACTACGACGAAGCCGAACGGCTCTACCGCGAAGCCCGCGACCTCGCTGAGCGCGACGGCATCCTCAGTTGGAAGGACGCCGAAAGTGCCCTCCTGGAAATCCAGGATTTGGCGCTGGCGCGCGAACTCATCAACGAGGGCGACCGGCTAATGGCCGCCGATATGTGGGCCGATGCGCTCCGCAAATACGAGGGCGCGCTGCGCGTGGTGCCCAACGACCCGCAGGCCGAAGAGCGTGTCGAGACTATCCGCCGTGTACAAAACGAGACGGAACAGGTCGCGGTGCAACTGAGTATGCTCAGCGGTAGTTTGCAGGAGCAGGCCGCGCAGTTGCAGAATATTCAGTCCATCCTCGCGCGGACGCGCCAACTGCTGCCGAACAGCACACGTGTCGCCCAACTTCAGCAGGATACCGACAATCGGCTCCAGGGCATCAAAGCGCAGTTGACGGACCAGGCCCGCGCCGCCCTCAACCGGGCAGAAAACGCCATTTCTATCGAGGACCGGCTCACGCTCACGAACCAGTCGTTGCAATTGCTCGAACTCGCGGTGAAGCTCGACCCCGGCGATACCACCGTCAGCGACACGCTGATGCGTGCCCGTACTGCCTCCGGGGAGATGGACCGCGCCCGCCAGACAATCGAGCGGGCCGCGTCGCTCATCGCGCAGAACTTCGAAAACGAACTGGCACAGGCCCGCGCGATGCTCACCGGGCTGATGGAATACGCCCAGGACGAGCGCTATCGTGTCGTCGTCAACGATTTGATGACGCGCTATGTCGAGCGGGCGGAATACGCCCTGGAGGAGGGGTTGCTCCGTGATGCCGAGGGGTGGCTGGCGACGATTCGTGAGGAGCCGTTCAACATTTTAGGCCGTAGGCCCGAGATCGGTCGTGTCGAGAACGGCGTTCGCAACCTGCGCCGCAGCAACCTTGTGAAGCTAGGCGTGGGCGGTGGGTCCATCGTGGTGATTATCGCCGTGGTGTTATTGGCATCGGCTCCGGTGTGGCGTCCGGTGCTTTTCCCACCTGCAACAGGTACCCCCACGCCGACGCTCACCCCGAGTATGACGTTCACGCCAAGCGATACGCCCACGCCAAGCGATACCCCGACCCCGACCAACACCGACACGCCGACCATCACCCCCAGTGTGACCATCACGCCATCGTGGACACCGACGTCATCGCTGACGCCGACGCACACCAACACACCGCCCCACACACCCCCCGCCACCGCCAAGCACCCGCCCAAGCCCGTCGCCAAGCCGC
>CAYSVE010000091.1:0-12655 GCA_964434365.1 uncultured Anaerolineaceae bacterium
TCGCGGACATCGCTCACACGGCGGGCATGGCGATTGCCGGTGCTTACCCCAACCCGGTTGGGCTGGCCGATGTAGTCAACTTTACGACACACAAAACCCTCGGCGGCCCCCGTGGCGCTGTGAGCATCACCCACCGTAGCGACCTCTACAAGAAGATCGACCGCGCCGTCTTCCCCGGTGAGCAAGGCGGCCCACACATGAACAGCGTCGCCGGGCTTGCAGTCGCGATGACATTCGCTAAAACGGAGCAGTTCCACAAGCTGCAACATCAAACGAAGGCAAATGCAGTGACGCTCGCCGAGCGGCTAAAAGCGCGCGGCCTGCGCGTCGTCCACGACGGGACCGACACGCACATGCTACTCGTGGATTGCAAAAGCATCACCGGGCCAGATGGCACCCCCCTCAGCGGGGATATGGCCGCGCGCGTCATCGACCTTGTTGGCATCGCGGCGAATCGTAACACGATCCCCGGCGACGCGAGTGCCTTCCGCTCTAGCGGTATGCGCTTCGGCACCGCGTGGATTACGCAGCGCGGTTTCTTCGAAGCGGAAACCATCGAACTCGCCGACATCATCGCAGACGTGTTCCACGCCTGTATGCCATTCAGCTATCCCGGTCGTAGGCGCCCGCTGCAACGTACCAAGGTCGACTTCGACGTCCTGCAAAACGCTCGCGACCGCGTCCGTGACTTGACGGCCCGCATCGGCATCGATACGGACGCGGTCGCCGATGACTATCCGCACTTTTTTTACATGGAAGCCGACGTGGATGATGCAGGCTGGCAATCCTTGAGTATCGAAGGGACCGATGCCGCAACCTTCCTCGATTACGCCGTCACAGGGCAGGTTTTCGGTTTGGGGCCAGGCGAGCAGGCTGCCGCTAACCTGCTCAATCCAGATGGCACAGTGCTTACACGCGCAGTTGTCGAGGCGACAGGTACTGGCTACTGCCTTCATGTCGAGCAGAATGCCCAGCACGCACTTGCGTGGTTACGGTCGCTCTCCGATGGCTTCGTGCTGTTCGACCACGCCGACCTGCTCGCGAAGCTCCCCGGCCCGGTCATCGTAAAGCACGTCGGCGACGTCGACGCAAGCAGCCTAAAGGTCGATGAAAACGACAGTGGCTATGCACCGAAGCCGTATTGCATCGGCATCAATGGTGAGCAGTACGCTGGACCGCAAGGGGAGGCCCTCGCAGCCTTCGAGTGGGTCGAAGCCGAAGCGCAAGACTTATTGCAGACACCACTCCACGCCCTCCACCTCGAACTCGGTGCGAAGATGGCACCCTTTGCGGGGTACGACATGCCATTGTGGTATTCGTCGGTGAGCGCCGAGCACTCTGCCGTACGTGACGGCGCGGGCTTATTCGATGTGGCGCACATGGGTGTCTTCGAAGCGACTGGCCCCGACGCGCTGGCCTTCCTCAATGCAGTGACGACGAATGACCTCACCAAGCTAGCCGTCGGCAGCTCGATGTACGGCTTCTTGCTGGATGCCAACGGTGAACCGCTGGACGACCTGCTCGTTTATCGCATGGGTGAAGACAACTTCATACTGGTGGTGAACGCGAGCAACAACGACAAGAACTGGACGTGGCTAAATGCGGTGAAGAATGGCGATGTCATTATCGACCCGGCCCGCCCATGGGCGAAACTCTCGGCGAACTTTACACTTCGCGACCTGCGCAACGCCGGGTCCGATTCGCGCATCGACATTGCTGTGCAGGGACCTAAGAGCAAAGACATCGTGCTGGCACTTGGCGGCGATGAAGCGCATCTGGCAGTCGTTAGTGGGCTAAAGTGGGCAGAACAAGCGCCGGTCACACTCGGCGGCTACGACCTCATCGTCTCGCGGACGGGCTACACAGGTGAGCGTGTCGCCTATGAGTTATTCGTCCACCCCGGTAAAGCTGAAGCGCTCTTCAAACAACTTGTCGACCTGGGCGCGACACCGTGCGGCCTCGCCTCGCGCGATAGCCTGCGCACCGAGGCGGGCTTGCCGCTGTATGGCCAGGAACTCGCAGGACCGCTCTCCCTCAACCCCGCTGACGCAGGGATGGGCAACTTCGTGAAGCTGTGGAAGCCGTTCTTCATCGGTCGGAGCGCGTTTCTTGCGCACGAGGCCGAACGCGATGCCGAAGTCGTGCGCTTCCGTATCGACACACGCGGGGCGCGCCCTCCACACGCTGGAGACGCGGTCGTGGACAAGCGCGGACGCGTGGTTGGCAAGGTGACTAGCTGCGCGGTCGATAGCGAGGGTTACCAGCTTGGGCAAGCGTACATTAAGCAGTCGCTCGCCGAAGAAGGTAGTACGGTGGGCGTCCTCACAGGAACAGTGAAAGCCCCAAACAACGACCTCAACATAGGCGACCGTCTTACGGTGCCACAAATGGCAACAGTGCTCAGCCGCTTCCCGAAGAAGCGCAAGAAATAACCCCTCACCTTGCGTACACAGCGGGCGGGTCAGCTACCGATGATCCGCCCCATCATCGGGCTGTAGGGGCAGCACATTCGTCGACTTGACCACCGTGAGCGATAGGTTCGTCTTCATCCGCTCGATGTTGCCGATCGTTGTGAGTTGGTTAAGCAGAATGTGCTGCAAATGTTGTTGGTCGCGGGCGACAATTTTCAGGATTGTGTCGTAATCCCCCGTGACGTAGTGACATTCGAGCACCTCGGGTATCGCCTGTACCTGCGCCTGAAAGTCTCGCACATCGGCGTCGGCATGAGATTTGAGCACCACATGCACAAACCCTAAGAGCCGGAACCCGGCCTTCTCACGATCGAGTTCCACGACATGGCGCTTCAGCACGCCTATCTCCGTCAGGCGGCGCACGCGGTTATGCACACTCGATGCCGAGAGATATACGCGCTTGCCTAGCTCGGCGTAGCTGATATTGGCGTCGTGCTGCAAAATGTTGAGGATTTGGATGTCGCGCTCGTCCAGCATATCGGTGTATCTCGTGCGGTGTCGTGATGACTCGAATTTTACACCAGCACAAGATGCTGCGGAGATCATGACGCCAAAATCGCCTGAGGTGAATGTGCCGTATACCAGTCTTCGAGCACATCGCGCATATGTTGGAACGATACCAGCTGGTACAGAGTGGTGTGCATTTCGTGGGGGCTAGGCGGCACCTTCTGCACAACATCGATGCTGTACGGCTCGATAACTACGACCTCGTTGAACGCGCGCGCCAATTCCTCGTAGCTGGACATCAAGCCCGCACCGAAGGCCTTTGTCTCACCTTCCTCGCGCACCAGCCCAAACTCGATGCCATACCACCACAAACTGCCGAGTCCCTTACGCTGTTGTGGCGAGAATTCGATAGCGCGCTCGCCGAACGCTTGCAGGTAATCGGCATAATCCTGGTGCACCATGTACGGCAAATGCCCAAACACATCGTGCCAGATGTCCGGCATCGGTGTGTAGTCCAGCGAAGCCATCGGACGAATGTACTCAGTGATGAGGAATTTACGCTGCGCCAAATGCTCGAACCACTCCTGCCCATCGGAGTATTGCACATCGGTACTCACGAGTTCCCAACCGACACGCTCTTGCAATAAGGCATCGATGCGCTCGAAGTTCGGCACGCGGTCTTCTGGGAGGTCTAACGCCTTTAACCCATCAAGGTACATCTTGCAGGCGTAGCGTTGCACCTGCGGCAACTGCCGTGCGAACAGCAAGGCCCACACACGGTCATCTTCGGATGAAAATTGGTAAAACGGTCTTTTCGTCATGGCTGCCTCATGTTAAAAACCTTAAGAAATACTCGTAGAAGCAACATAGCACGACATTCGAAAGACCTGGCACAACTCAAAAAGCCATGCACAGGCATGGCCCAAAACTGAAACATCATTCGGCTGAAACCGTTTACGCTCGAAGGGTATTCAGGCTAATTGCGCTTTGCGGACCGCTCTGGCCGATTTTGCGCGACGATTTGCATAGTCTTGCTGTGCTGCGCGAAGATCACAAGCGTATCGCCCGCTCTAACGCCCACATCCCCATCCGGGTGAACATCGACCATACCACCGTGGCCGTGGAGAACGATGTCGAAATCGTACTGATTTTGCAGTGCATCGATCTCCTTACCATCGAGGAACGACCCCGGCTCAACCTCCAGGCGAATCATGCTGTAGTCGACCCCATCGACGACAATCGTCTGCGTGATTTCGATACCGACCGCCGCGCCAGCGAAAGCGGGCGCTGCCAGGTCCGATGAGCTAAGCACCGCCTCGACGCCCATAAAACGGTTGATCTGCTTGGCAAACTGTGCATCCCACATCCGCGCGACGATCCGTATATCCGGGTTTAGGTCACGAGCACGCATCACAGCTTCGAGGTTGACGTGGTCGTTGGACGTTGCAATTACCATCGACGAGGCATGACGCAGCCCGGCTTTTTCCAGCGTGTTGACATTACGCCCGTCGCCGACGATAACCGGTACACCAAGGCCACTCATCTCGTGATCCTTGTCTTCGTTCAAGTTCTGCTCTATCGCAACAACTTCGAAGCCCATTTGAACCAACGTATTGGTGACTCGTTCACCCACATGACCTAAACCCAACACAATGACGTGATTGCGATATGTCGAAGCCACAGCTTCCTCCCAGGCATCGCGCCGTTCGCTACGATTGAAGAAAATTCGAAAAAAGTCAGCAGCACCGCGCCCAACCGCATAGATTGCGAACACGGGCATCGCGTACCAGAACATGATCAACTGCGGCTCTGGTGGAATGTCATGCGGTGGCTCGAGGATCATCAGTTCGAGCATCATATACGGTAAATCGAGATAGCTAAAACGCTCTCCACGAGCTAAAAAGTAAAGCTCACCGTACAGCCAACCGCCACCGAACACGGCCAAACCAAAGGACAACAGGGATACCCGAAACTCCGAGAGCAGCGCGTTGGAATCGTGCCAGATGGCGCGCAGGAACCGCAGCCTGCGTACCCGGCCATGGCGGCCCTTGGGCATCACGATTTGTGTGTAGGGCACCCGTCACCTCACAAGGTACAAGGTCGAAACACTTACATTGTAACGCTGAGCCGGACGGCCCGAACCAAATACTAACAATACCCCCACTTTTTAGGGCGTGGTCCGGGCCAAATTATGGTTTAGTCGCCAGCAGCGCCGATGCGCGTCTCGTCCTCTAGCGTCCACGATGGGAGCGCAGGCGCACAACACAGCACAAGTTGCTTAGCGGCACGCAGTTCGTCCAAGCGCTTAACCGGCATGGTGTGTGGCGCATCGTGGAGAATGTCCGGGTCGGCGTGTGCTTCCTCGGCGATCTTCTTCATCGCCTCGATAAAGCCATCGAGCGTTTCCTTGGTTTCGCTCTCCGTTGGCTCGATGAGTAGCGCCTCCGGCACAATGAGCGGGAAATAATTCGTCGGCGGGTGAATGCCGTAGTCCATCAGTCGCTTGGAGATATCGAGGGCATGGATACCTTCGACATCTTTCCAACGGCCCTCCAGCACGAATTCGTGCGCGCAGTGGCGGTCGTAGGGGATGGTGTAGTGATCGCGCAAGTTCACGCGGATGTAATTCGCATTTAGCACCGCATACCGCGATATATCCTTGATGCCCTGGTCACCGTGGATACGGATATAGGTGTAGGCCCTTACGTGCATCCCAAAGTTACCCTGGAAGGTCTTCAAGCGCCCGATGGACTTCTCCGGCATCATGAGGTCGTAGAGGGGGCCTTCGTCGCCCTCACCCTCATCAACGATTCCCGCAATCGGCCCCGGTAGGTACGGTGCTAGCTTATCGTTGACGCCGACCGCGCCACAGCCGGGCCCACCGCCCCCGTGAGGGGTAGAGAACGTCTTGTGGAGGTTGTAGTGCATTACATCGAAGCCTAGATCCCCCGGCTTGACGATGCCCATCAGTGCATTCATGTTCGCGCCATCCATGTACATGAGGCCACCGACCGTATGCACCGCATCGATGATGTCGACGATCTGGTTGTCGAACAAACCGAGTGTGCTCGGTAGCGTAATCATCATACCCGCGATGGTATCGGCGTGTTCGGCACAGGTAGCCTTCAGCGCTTCCAGGTCCACGTTGCCACGCTTGTCGCTCGGTAGTTCGATCACATCCAGCCCGGCCATCGTGACGGTTGCGGGGTTCGTGCCGTGGGCGCTATCGGGCACGAGCACCTTGGTGCGCTGCTCATCGCCACGCTCGATATGATACTTGCGGATCATCAGAATACCCGCGAGTTCCCCCTGCGCACCCGCAGCAGGGGCCATGCTCACCGCCTTAAAGCCACTAATCTCGCCGAGCCAGCTTTGCAAAGTGTGCATTAACGCGAGCGCGCCCTGGCTGCCATCGGCATCGGTTTGGGGGTGCAAATGCAAGAAGCCCGGCAGACGCGCAGTGTCCTCGTTGAGCTTAGGGTTGTACTTCATGGTGCAGCTACCGAGCGGATAGAACCCCTTGTCGATAGCGTAGTTCATCGAACTAAGGTTGACGAAGTGCCGGACCACCTGCTCTTCGCTGACCTCTGGCAAGTTGAGGTCATCACGTAGCATATCACTGTCGAGCGTATCGGCCTCGGGCACGTCGAGCTTGGGCAGCAACGCCCCCTTGCGCCCTGGCGAACTCAGTTCGTAAATCAATGGCTCGGTCGTCATTACTGCACCTCCGCTAACAGCTTCACTAACGCATCGATCTCGGCTCGTGTGTTGGTTTCCGTTACAGCTACCAGCATCGTGTTTTGCAGATGGTCATAGTCGGCGCTGAGGTCGTACCCGCCGACAACCCCGTTTTCCACCAGGTGCTCATTCACCTGCGCGACAAGCACAGGGCACGTCACCATAAATTCGTTGAAGAACGGCTTGCTAAAGTCGACGCTGAAACCATCCAACGCATCGATTTGCTTGGCGGCGTAGTGAGCTTTGTGGTAGTTCAATTTCGCCACTCGCTGCATCCCGTGCTTACCCATCACACTCAGGTAAATTGCCGTCGCGAGCGCCATCAAGCCCTGGTTGGTGCAGATGTTACTCGTCGCCTTATCACGGCGGATGTCCTGTTCACGCGGGCGAAGCGTCATCACGTAGGCGCGCTTGCCATCTGCATCGACAGTTTCGCCGATGATGCGCCCGGCGATTTTGCGCACGTACTGCTGGCGCGTGCCAAAGAAACCAAGATACGGCCCGCCGAAGCTCAAGGGAATGCCAAGTGGTTGCCCCTCCCCCACGACGATGTCTGCGCCAAGCTCGCCCGGTGTCTTGAGCATCCCCAAAGCCATTGGGTTCACGACCATCACCAGCAATGCACCCACCTCGTGAACCTTATCGGCCAGCGCCTTCAGATCATCGATTTGCCCGAAGAAGTTTGGGTAACTTACCGCCAGCATCATCGTACTCTCGTCGAGCATGTCGACGAGGTCAGCGATGTCCGCCCGGCCTTTATCGCCCACGAACTTGTAATCGCGGCCCTGGTGGTATGTCCGCACAATTTCGCGGTATTGGGGATGAATCGCGTGGCTGAGGATAACCTTGCTCCGCTTGCGACGCGTCACTTCGAAGGCTACCGTGACCGCTTCGGCGAGGCTGGTGCCGCCATCGTAATGGCTGGCGTTCACCGCTTCGACGCCCAGCACGGCGCACATCATACTCTGGAATTCGTACGTCGCCTGGAGTGTGCCCTGGCTCATTTCTGGCTGGTAGGGCGTATAGGCAGTGTAGAACTCGCCGCGCATCAACATATGATTGACCACGGACGGCACAAAATGGTGGTACGCGCCCGCCCCACGGAAGACGGCCATTTCCTGGGCGTCCTCGTTGGCCTCGCTGAGCGAACGCAACTCTGCCGCAACTTCCATTTCGCTGAGAGGTTCTGGCAAGTCGATGGCAGGAAACCGGTGCGACGCCGGGACGGCATCGAACAGGTCTTCGATAGTGGTCGCGCCGATGGCAGCAAGCATCTGCTGCCGTTCGGCGTCGGTGTGAGGGATGTAACTCATGGGCATACACCTACAAACTCATTGGACAAATGAATGCTGTAGGGCAACCCCCGCTGGTATTCGTTTTTTTGATGGCGTCGTTAGCGATCTTCGCAGTATTTTGCGTAGGCGGCTGCGTCCATCAGGCCGTCGGCCATATCCCCAGTAATTTTCACCTTGATGATCCAACCGTCCTCGTAGGGGCTGCTGTTGATCGTCTCTGGTGTGTCTTCGAGTTCACTGTTGACTTCGATTACCTCGCCAGCAACCGGCATAAGCAGTTCGGCGGTCGCCTTTACGGATTCCACCGTGCCGAATTGTTCACCCGCGGCGAGGGTCGCACCGACATCCGGCAGTTCGACATACGCGAGGTCGTTCAGGGCATCCTGTGCGTAGTCCGTAATACCGATGATGCCAGTTTCACCGTCGACGCGTAGCCACTCGTCGGTTGTCTGGTACTTCAGGTCTTCCGGGGTTTTGAAGTCGGCCATTATGTCTCCTAAGCTGTACTCAAAACAAAAAAGAGTACACAAGCGGGAGTTGCTGTGTACTCTGTCGGCGACAAAACATTCACTTCCAGAGTGTACAAACCTGCTCGTCCTGTTTACCTGAGAGTTTCACGACACGACCAGCAATCTGCGTCGCTTGCCCCTTCGGTGTTCCAGCGGTGTGCTGGAAGCTCTCCGTGCAGGTTTAGCTCTCGGTGTATTCTAGCGAGAGCGCTAACGCTTTGCAACGTCAGGTTGTGGGTTCGCCTGTGGGCAGCTCCAACCACTCGAATAGCACGGCCCGCGCCTCGGTGGGCAACGAAAAGTTAAAGCTCAAATGGCCAGTGGCATCGGCCACGACGGTGGGGCGCATCACGAGGGTGCCGTCTTTGTTCAACCCAAAACCGATGTACGCGCTGCTACTGCCGACCTTCCGCGTGGTTCGCAAGCCATCGATGGCCACAAGGCGATGCAGCGACCGTTCGAGGTCTTCTGCCGGCAAGCGCAGTGCCATCTCCAAGGGGCCATAGCTTACCGAAATCTGCACGTATTGGCCCTCGCGACGCACCGCAACGGCTGGATAATCGTGTGTGCCGCGGTCGCCGTAGATGTTGAGAATGCCCGCATCATCATCGCGGTCAATCATATAGAGACTACGATATTGTCTCATCGTTTATCCTCCGATTTACCCGCTTATTGTACCATGCTAAGATATGTGCAATGCTTCACAAGCCTGGACATTAAACAGTGACGAAAACAAAGAACAACGGTATAGGCCGTTATATTCTGATAGGCCTTCTGCTGGCAAGTATGCTGGTTACGGCGAGTGTGCTGTTTCTGCTGGTTCGCAATGCGGTTCGCCAACCCGAACCCATACAAATCGAAGGCGTAACGGCACAAACCGCGAGTGGCGAAGGCACCCTGCTGGACCCACCCCGTGTCCTCGACGACTTCACGATGCTCAACACCGAGGGCGAAACGACCAGCCTCAGCGACTTCTCCAGTGGGTACACGCTGATGTACTTCGGTTATACGCATTGCCCCGATGTATGCCCCCTCACCTTATTGGACTTCAAGCGTGTGAAGGCAGCCCTGCCAGAAGATAGCCCCGTCAACTACATCATGGTGAGTGTCGACGGCGAGCGTGACACGCCGGAACTGCTCGGGCGTTACATCAGTCGCTTCGACGAGGATTTTGTGGGGCTAACCGAGTCTCAGGAAAATATCGACGCACTGGAAGACTTCTTTTTGGAACAATTCAATGTGTTTTTCGAGCGGCGTATCATCGAAGGAACAGCAGCATCCTACCTCGTCGATCACACTGCCTCGATGTACCTCGTAGGGCCAGGCCAGCAATTGATCGCGATTTTCCCGTTCGGTGCAAACCCAGAAGGTGTCGCCCAGGACATCGAGGCCTTGCTGTGAGCTAGCGCGGTACGCGTGGTAGAACGCTCGTCAAAATTTCGTAGTTGATGGTTTCCAGCCGTTCCGCCAGTTCGTCGGCAGTAATCTCTTCGTCGCCTTGCGTACCGAGCAGTACGACTTCATTGCCGACGACAACATCGGGTATATCCTGCACGCTGATAACGGTCTTTTCCATGCTCACCCGGCCTCGGATCGGCGCACGCTTGCCGCCGACAAGCACCTCGCCCCAATTCTGCGGCGCACGCCGAAAGCCATCGCCGTAGCCTACAGGGATGACGGCAACACGTTCGTCCGCGGAGGTGTAGTAGGTATTCCCATAGCCGACAGGGTGCCCGGGTGGCAACGTTTTCACCTGTGCGATCACCGTCTTCCAGGTCATCACCCGCCGAAGGCCTGGCACGTTGGCGTGTATTTGCGACGACGGGTAGCCATATAATGCCAGCCCGGCCCGCACCATGTCGAAGTGATAGCTGTCTCCCAAGAGCATCGCGGCGGAGTTGGCCGCGTGCACATAGTCGAACTTGATGCCAGCGGCACGCAGTGGTTTTAGCACATCGCGAAAGTTTGCGAGTTGGTCTGCCGTGTAGGTTTCGTTCTCATCGGCAGACGAGAAATGCGTGTATACCCCTTCGACATAGAGATGGTCATCCATCGTCGCCAAGTGGCGGAACAACACCACCGCATCCTCGACAAGTACACCCAACCGGCCCATGCCTGTATCGATCTTCACATGAACCTTCATGCGACCATCGACCTCGCGCGCAGCTTGCTGATAGGCTCGTGCGATTTCGAGGTCGTAGACCGTTACTGTGATGTTGTAGCGTATCGCCTCGCGCACCGCATAAACCGGCGTGTAGCTCAAAATGAGAATCGGCGCTTCGATACCTGCCTCGCGTAGCACAAGTGCTTCGGCCATCGAGGCAACGGCAAGATAGTCGGCCCCGTTCTTCAGGGCAATGCGACTCACCGCGATGGCCCCGTGGCCGTACGCATCGGCCTTGACAGTGGCCATGAGCTTAACATCATCACCGAGGTATTCACGAATTCGGCGGACGTTGTTTGCGAGACCTTCCCTGTCGATTTCGACCCAACTTGGGCGCAGTGGCCTGCGCGATCGAATTGCACTGGTGGCAGGTACATCTTGCCTGGTGAGTACGTCGTCGGTGTCATCTTCGCGCAGCAACGACTTCACGAGCAGTTCCATGCGTGCGGCTTCACCACCTTTGACGAGCAGAATGTCATTCTCCGACAGCATACCCTCCATCGTGAGCGAATCGAGTGTGTCGTTCATGCTGTAGGTGATGAGCACCTGCTTATAGTCGGGCGCGATGTCCTGGGCGGCGCGCCCGGCGATGGCAGCCTGCGCCCCCTCAGTGATGAGCACATCGGCAACCTCGGCGGCCCGCTGGCCGATTTTCCGATGACCATATTGGCTGTACTGACCGAGGTTATCCATATCGCCCAACACAAAAATCACCCGATGGTCGTCATCCCTCACCGTTTCGAGAAAGTCTAGCGCCGCAAGCGCCGAGGTAGGGTTTGCGGTGTGCGAATCGTCGATGAGTATACTGTTGTTTATGCCGATTAGCGGACGCAAGCGACCGGGTAACGGCTCCAACTCAGTTATTGCGCGCAACCCATCGTGCAGCGAGATGTCGTAGTGCACCCCTATCGCCAGAGCCATCAGCAAATTGTATATCTGATGCCTGCCCAATAACGGTGCCCAGCGCCCTACATGGCGCTCATCTTTGAACCGCAAATCGAACCCGATACGTTCTTGACCAACCTTGATGTTGTAAGCCATCAAGTCTGCACCGAAGCGCTCCGCGCCGACGGTCAAAACCGGGGCACGCGAGTCGGTGACCAGTTCGCGCACGCGGTCATCGTCGTAGTTGAGCACGACCAGCCCCGACGGCGAAAGTAACTCGATGAGTTGACGATGCTCACCGACGATTTGATCCACCGACGTGAAATTGTTCATGTACGCTTCGCCGATGTTCGTAACCACCACCACCGTCGGTTCGATCGACTGGACCATCTGCGCAAGTTCGCCCGGTTGCGACGCTGCAAGCTCGAGTACCACGAAATCGTGTTCGGGGGTGAGGTCTGCCAGGGCCAACGGCACACCCAACCGGGTATCGCCCGCGGGGATATTGCTGTGTACGTTGAACTTTGTCTCGAGGATTTGCGTAATCGCCGCCAGCGTCGTGGACTTACCTGCGGTGCCCGTTACGGTGATAGCCTTCGTACCAAACCGCCCCAGCACATAGTGTGCCCACAGCATGAGCGCTGTTTCGGTGTCTCGTACGACGATGACCGAAACACCATCTGTATCGAAATCGGGTGGGTGAGTGCAAAGCAGGCCCGCTGCACCGTTTGCTACAGCGGTTTGCATTTCCTGGTGGGTGTCGCCGTAATCACTCTTGATGGCGACAAACAACTCAGACTCCTGCACCTGACGGGCATCGAGGGCGATGCGGGTAAAGAGTTGGGCAACCGGCTCTCCGAAGAGTTGACCGTTAGAGGCTTCGAGAAGGTCATATAGGCTGATCATAAGGCGCAGTATAGCACTCTTCTCAGTATGCCAGCAAACCAGGCTTTTGGGGCACCCACCGACGGGTGTTTCGGCTTACCCAACCCGGCGCCCAGCGCTCACGCCTCGCGAAACAGTGTCGGTTTGAGGATAGCAATTCGGGTTTCGGCGGGCAGTGTATCCTTCGATAGCTCAATCGTGGTCTCGTCGTGCCAATCGACCATGGAATCTGGGTATCGCTCGACGAACTCGGTCACCGGT
>CAYSVE010000092.1:0-9800 GCA_964434365.1 uncultured Anaerolineaceae bacterium
GGCGACGACATAATAGGCGTCGGGTAGATCGGGGGGCGGGATGCCTGCCAGCGGCGATGTGCGCGGAATGCCACTTTTGCGCCCCGGCACCGTTACCATGATGACGGGCACGTCGATCGTCCATGCGGAGAAGGTCGTGCGCCCGCCGCTTATGCGGAAGACGAAGCGGTCGATGTGGTGGGCGATGTGTTTGTAAATGCTGGCCCCCCATCGTGTCGCGGATGAAGCGCCCAAAAATCGGAGTGGTTTGTTGCTCATGGGTCCCCCCCTTTGCCGGCACGTTTTCAGTATACAGGGGTTTGGGTTGGGCGAGGCCCTGCCTTTGCTCTTAAGCCTCGCGTTTCGGCAAGCTATCGATGTACGCCGTTACGGCCCGCTTGAACTCGGTAATCGTGATTTCGTGGTTGGCCTCCTCGGTGCGGGTGAGCACCGGCAGCAGCCCGTTGAACAGATGCACCACCGTCACCGCAGCGATGCGCCGGTGCGCCGGTTCCATCGCGAGGCCGCGCGTGATCAGCAGCATTTCGATGTTGTCCGTCACGCGTTGGTCGGCAACGTTGATGATCTCGCGTACGCCCTCGCTGAGCCACCCGGCACCGATGATGTGCAGGTAGGCGGGGTAGTTCGCGAGGTAGCTCACCAGCAGGTCTACCGTCTGTGAGATGGCATCCTCGGTGCGCATATCGGCGACGTTGGGCGCGAACATCGCGTCCATCGTTTGGCCGAGCGCTTGCAGGTAATGCACCGCCAGCGCGTTGAGCACGTCCTCCTTGTTTTTGAAAAACTGATACAACGACCCCACCGAAATCCCGGCATCTTTGGCAAGCTGCGAGGTGGTCATCGCCTCGTAACCGCCGTGCAGCAGCAAATGCTCTGCCGCTTTGAGGATCGCCTGCACGCGCTCTTGTGAGCGCTGCTGAACCGGTTTGCGCCTTCCCAAACTGCGCCTCCTTAACAAGTGATGAGTACGCCCGAAAAATGCGAAAATTATTCATATTATTGTGAATATCAATCACATTATAGCCTAAGGAGTTATGAACAATGACCGAACGAACACTGACCAACCGCGCACTCAATCGCCGCCGCTTTTTGCGGACGCTGGGCACGGGCCTCGTCGGCGCGGCACTGGGTGGCTACGGGACCGGCGCGGTGCTCAATGGATGGCGTGCCCGGCAAACGAGCGCACCGCTCCCCGTCCGCGAGGGCGTGGGCTTACAGCCAGTGACCATCACGACCGAAAGCGGGGTGCGCGTGCATCGGGTGCAAACCGGCTATGTGGCCGTGAAGTCTGTCCACCGCGATTATAGCGGCCCCGACGGGCGCGGCATCCCGGCCATCATCGCCGATGCAACGTGGACCGAGTGGATGCCCATCCCGGTGTGGGTCATCGAGCACCCCGAAGGCATCGCCATCGTCGATACCGGCGAAGACCCGCGCGTCAACGACCCGGATTACTACGCCTGCGATCAAGGGTCGGCGTTTTTCTATGGCGCATTCCTGCGCTTCGATGTGACGCCACACGAAGCGGTCGATGTGCAGTTGCGCGGGTTAGGCATCCGCCCGAGCGATGTGCGCTGGGTGGTGCAAACCCACCCGCACGGTGACCACGTCAACGGCTTGCAACACTTCGAGAATAGCGAGGTGCTGTGGTCCGCGCGCGATTGGCCAAGCGTTCAGGGGGCGGTGCCGTGCACATTCCCGAGCTGGCTGAACCCGACGCTCGTCACCTACAGCGAGGACGATACGCCCGTGTTCGGGCGCAGCTACGAAATCGCCGAGGGGTTGCGCATCGTGCCGACACCGGGGCATACGCCGGGCCATCAATCGGTGCTGTTGGACGGCAGCGACAAAACGTACTTTTTTGCGGGCGACACCTCGTTCGACACCCCGCAGATGCTCAACGACGGCGTGGCGGGCATCGTGGCACAACCGGGCGAAAGCCGCAGCACCACCGCGACCATCCGCGCGTATGCCGAGGCCGTGCCGACGGTTTACCTGCCGAGCCACGACGCCGATACGGCCCGTCGACTTGTGGAAGGCGAGACGGTTACCGTGTAGCGGAACATCGTAGGACGACGATTTTGGTGTCGCCCACGCATCGGTGTTAAGATGGGCGCTGTTCTCTGTATACGCTTGGGGTGAAACCGCATGCAAGTCGATCTTACCGACCAGGTCGCACTCGTCACCGGGTCTGCGCATCGCGTGGGCAAGGCCATCGCGCTGGAACTCGCGCGCCACGGTGTGAACATCCTGGTGCATTATAACAGTTCCTCGCAGGAGGTCGTCCGCGACACGGTGCAGGACATCAAATCGTTGGGGGTCGATGCCTACCCGGTGCAGGCCGATGTGAGCACCCCCGAAGGCGTGCAAACGGTCTTCGCGGCGTTGGGCGAACACTTCGGCAAGCTGAACATCCTCGTGAACAGCGCGTCCATCTTCGAAAAGCGCGACCTGCTGGACGTGACCCTCGCCGAGTGGGAGCGCACGATGGCCATCAACGTGACCGCGCCGTTTTTGTGCACACAGGCTGCCGCCCGCCTCATGCAAGAGAACACGCCCCCCGGTGGTGTCATCATCAACCTGTGCGACAAGGGGGCCGAAGAACCCTGGCCGGAGTACGCGCATCATGGGGTGAGCAAGGCCGCGCTGTACATGCTCAGCAAAACGAGTGCGGTTGCGCTGGGGCCACACATCCGCGTGAATGCGCTCATCCCTGGGCCGGTGCTCAAGCCGCCGGATTACAGCGACGAACAGTGGGAAAAGGCCGGTAACAACACCGTGCTCAAGCGCACGGGCACCGCCGAAGACGTTGCGCGGGCGGTAGCCTACCTGTGCACCGAAGACTATCTCACGGGCGTGACGATTCACGTCGATGCGGGCGGGCAGTTGTTGGGTTAACGCCCATCAACCCACGCGAAGGCTATTTCGCGGACCCTTCGAAATCCCCCGGCCTCACCGGGGTTTTTGCTTGCCCCTTACCGATCGAACTGCACGGAGCCGTAACTTTTTATATGAGGTGGGTTTGTAGAAGGTGTGCTGCCCCTGATGGAGGGGGAGCGACGTTTCGACAATTGAGGTGTGCCCCGGGCAGCCCCCACCACATGATCTCTGCTTCCACCCGTCGATCATGGGTACCGGCTACCCGTTGCACCTCCTATCATACATGGAGGTTTGTGAATCATGCGAGTTTTAGTTCTTGGCGGTGACGGTTACCTCGGTTGGCCGCAGGCGATGTACCTGGCCGGGCGTGGCTTCGATGTGGCAGTGTTCGATAACATGGCCCGCCGTAAGTTCGATATGGACGAGGGCTACGACAGCCTCACGCCCATCACCACGTTGCACAACCGCGTGGCCTGCTACGAGTCGATCACCGGCACGCCGATCGACCTGTACGTCGGCGACATCCTCGATTACGGTGCTGTATCGCGGGCCTTCCAACAGTTTCGGCCCGATGCCGTCGTCCACTTTGCCGAGCAGCGCGCCGCCCCGTATTCGATGATCGACCGCGAGCACGCGGTATACACCCAGCACAACAACGTCATCGGCACGCTCAACATCCTCTATGCGATCAAAGAGTTCGCGCCGGCGTGCCACCTCGTGAAGCTCGGCACGATGGGCGAGTATGGCACCCCCAACATCGACATCGAAGAGGGCTTCCTCACAGTAACGCACAATGGCCGCACCGATACGCTGCCCTTCCCCAAGCAGCCGGGGTCGTTCTACCACCTCAGCAAAGTCCACGACAGCCACAACATCCAGTTTGCGTGCAAAATCTGGGGCATCCGCTCGACAGATTTGAACCAGGGCATCGTCTACGACATCCAAACCGCCGAAACCGACCTGCACCCCCACCTCGCCACCCGCTACGACTACGATCAGGTGTACGGCACAGCGCTGAATCGCTTTTGCGTGCAGGCCGCCGCAGAGTATCCGCTGACGGTGTATGGCAGCGGGGAGCAAACGCGCGGCTACATCAACGTGAAGGACACTGTGCGCTGCATCGAACTGGCGATCGTCAACGAGCCGGAGCGGGGCGAGTACCGCGTGTTCAACCAGATCACCGAGTGGTTCTCGGTCATCGAGCTGGCGGAGCGTGTGCAGCGTATCGGGCGCGACATGGGCCTGGGCGTCGATATACAGCAGATCGATAACCCGCGCGTGGAGGCCGAAAGCCACTATTACAATGTGAAGCACACGCGCCTGCTGCAACTCGGGCTAGAGCCGCATTTGCTGGATGACACGGTGATCGAGCGGCTCATCCGCGCGGCGACCGACAACCGCGACCGCATCGACACGGCGCAAATCGCCCCGACGGTAAGCTGGCGCGAGCACACCAACGCGCTCGACCCGAAGCCGCTCGCGCAGGCGGGTGATTTACGGGTGAGTGTTTGGCTTCCCGTTTTAACGCCACGCCTAAATAGGCTTGTCCGGTATTAGATGGTGTTTTCATGCCGACTTCAGGCCCTCATCCCCCCGTCCCCCTTCTCCCCTGGGGAGAAGGGGGTGTATAACGGGTCAGTAAGTCCCTCTCACTAGGGATAGGGGCTTAAGGTAAGGGCTATAGAACTATAAATTCCCCTTGTTAAATACCGGGCAACGCTTAAATCCTCTCCCCGTAAACGGAGAGGGGCCAGGGGGTGAGGTTGAAATAAACAGTAACGGACAAGGCGGTATAATCCCATGTCGTTTTTTCATGGTAACCCTATCTCGGTCGACATTCTGCGCATCCGTCAAATTGACAAACTTGCTCCTCCTGATGCGGTGGACAGGATGTTGCGATGCGCGTAGCTCTGTTCACCGAGACGTTTCTGCCGAAAATCGACGGCCAGGCGACCATCACCTGCCTGTTGTTGGAGCACCTGCGCCGCATCGACGCGGACGCGATTCTGTTCGCAGCAGGCGACCGGGTCGACGAGTACGCCGGGTACCCGGTCGTGAGTATGCGTGGGATACCTGCGTTCATTTACCCCGGCATCGAGCTTGCGCTGCCGGGGCCGAGGGTGAAGCGGCGGTTGGCCGCCTTCGAACCGGACGTGGTGCACATCCTCAACCCGGTGATGAGCGGTCTGCGCGCGATCCAGTTTGCGAAGGCGCTAAATGTGCCGTTGGTGATGTCCTTCCACACACACTTGATGGAACTCTCGCGGTTTTATGGCTGGGGCGTGTTCGAGGGGGTGCTGTGGGCGCTTCATCGGATGGCCTACCGCCATGCCGACCGGGTGCTCGCGACATCGGAGCACACCGCCAACGACCTCAAGGCGCACGGCTTCGGGCACGTCGATGTGTGGCGGCGTGGCGTCGATACCGTCCGCTTTGCGCCCACCTATGTCGATGCGGCGATGCGCTATCGGCTGACGGACGGTAACCCTCAGCGCCCGCTGTTGCTCTCGGTGGGGCGGCTCGCGCCAGAAAAGCAAATCGAGCAGATCGCCCACGCGCTGGATGCCCTGCCCGGTGCACACCTCGCTATCGTGGGTGATGGCCCCCACCGCCCCACCTTGGAACGCACATTCGCGGGCTGCCCCGTGACATTCACCGGCCCCCTTACGGGTGACGACCTCAGCGCGGCCTACGCCAGCGCCGACCTGTTCGTGTTTCCGTCCTCGTCCATCGAGACGTTCGGCCTTGTAGCCGCCGAAGCGATGGCCTCCGGCGTGCCGGTGGTCGCGAGCGCCGTCGGCGGGATGCCGGAAATCATTGCCCATGGCGAGAACAGCTACCTGTTCCCCGAAAACGATACCGTGCAAATGGCCGCGCTCGTTGCGCACCTCATCGCACACCCGGCAAAACGTCGGGCGATGGGCGCGCGCGCTCGCGAGACACTCGTCCATCACCTGAGCTGGACGGCCATCATGGATGAGCTGTTCGAGTTGTATGCCGATCTTATCGCGGCCAAGCAGGGTGGGTACGTCTTCGCCTGAATTCGGTATACTGTGGGCAGGGTTTTTGGGCAGGAACACCGTAACGGGGTGATCGATCAACTTTGCGGACGCCGAAAACGGCGTCCCTACAAATTAACCCCGCCACAACGCGCCATGATGCAAAACCACTTTGCTGGCCGAAAACCCCTACACCCTGCAATCATCACGGAGGGACAGGCTATGCGTAAACTCATGCTGTTGCTTTTGCCGATAACCATGTGGTTCGCCGCTCCGGCGGACGCGCAAACATTCGGCACCGGCTGGACCGGCGAATACTACAACTCGCTAGACATCAGCGGGCAGGTGATCGCCCGCCAGACGAACCTCTCCGGGCTGCGCTTCGACTGGGTCGATGGCTCTAGCGAGTTGCCGACCGGCGTGAATGTGGACCGCTTCTCTGCACGGTTTACCTCCACGCAGTTTTTCCCCCAATCGGCGACGTATCGCTTTATCGCGGGCAGCGACGACGGCGTGCGCCTTTATGTGGACGACCAGATTTACATCAACAGCTTTTTTGCGCGCCCCTACACCGAAGACGTGGCCGATGTCTTCCTCGAAGCTGGTGAACACACCATCCGCGTGGAGTACGTCAACGACGGCGGCAGTGCGATATTGAACGTGCGCTGGCAAGTCGCCGATAGCATCGCCGGTGCCCCGGCAGCGCCACCACCCGTGAGCAACGCACCGAGTAGCGGTATCGTGGGGGCGGTGCAAAACGCCGAGGGCTTGAGCGTGCGCAGCGGGCCGTTTTTGGGGGCCTCCCGCCTCACGATTATTGCGCCGGGCACGCAATACCCCATCAGCGCGCGCAACGACGCCGAGGGCGAGTTCACGTGGTATCTGATAACCGTCAGTGGCACCACGACGGATGCCCTGGGCAACACCGTGCAAACGGGCAGCGGTACGGTCGGCTGGGTGAGTGGGCGCTACTTCGTGCCCACTGCCGATACCAGCAACGTGCCGACCGAAACGACGGTCTTCGAGACGTTGACGCCCCCCGCCGAGGATAGCCCGGTCACGGGCGTCACACGCAGCAATATGCGCCTGCGCGCCGGGGCCAGCTACCGCACATCGACCTTGCGAATCCTCGATTGGGGCGCAGAGTTCGAAATTCTGGGGCGCACGCTCCAGGCCAAGCAGAATCACTGGTTTTACGTCCGCACGCCCGAAGGTGAAGTCGGATGGGTGTATGCGCCGTTTATCACCATTCGCGGCGACATCAACCTCGTGCCGACGTACTAAGCGCCGATTAAAAAGCGTAGCCGCGCGAGTCGCTTTGGTGTAGGGTAGGGGCAAACCGAAACGAGTGATCGCGACGCGAGCCAATGGCACCCGAACCCATGTACCTGGCCTGTAGCTGGGTGATCAACCAGCGCGGGCTGGATAAACTGACCGACATCGCAGATGCCGCCGAAGCGCTCGACCTGGGCATGGTCGTGCGGCAAACGTTCACCGACCCGAACAGCGGCAAGGTGATTTACCCGTTCGCGGTGCGCATCGTCGAGGAAGAGCAGATTCACGCCTTTGTGCTGCGCATCGGGGCGGAGGTGGGCATGGACGACTGGTACATCGTCAATGAGCCGTACTACCGCGCCGGGCTGGATTTCGTGGGCAACGTTCGCAGTGCGTTGCGGCAGATGCCCAATTGGCTGCCGAGTATGCGCGCCTTCGCCGAGCGCAACCAGGCGTAAAAATGCTGAGTGCCAAGTATTGGGTGCTGTCGTTTGTTCGTGGTAAAACCGGCGGGCGTTGCACGGCTACGTCCCTACACCCGTTGATGAGGGAACACCTATACACGGAGGACATACCCCAACCGATGGCCGAATGGCACCTGATTGTTGGGCTGGGTAACCCCGGCAAAAAGTACGAAAACACCCGCCATAACATCGGCTGGCAGGTGCTCGATGAATTCGCGCGCCGCTGGTCGTTGAGCTTTAGCAAAACCGAACACCACGCGCAGACGGCCTCCGGCCTGGTTCGCGACAAAAAAGTGATCCTCGCCAAGCCGCAAACATTCATGAACCTGAGCGGCACCTCGGTCGCGCCGATGGCGAAGTTCTACAAAATCGACCCCGCGCAGATTATCGTCGTCAACGACGACATGGATGTGCCGTTGGGCACGCTTCGGCTGCGGGCGAAGGGTGGCCCAGGTGGGCAAAAGGGCCTCAAGGACATCCTCAACCGTATGGGGACGAAGGAAATCGCACGGGTGCGCGTCGGCATCGGGCGGCCCCCCGGCCAAATGGACCCCAGCGCGTATGTCCTGCGGCCCTTTCGTGGCGATGACACGATAACTGCCTCCCTCGCCGCCGACCGCGCCTCCGATGCACTGGAAACGTGGCTCACCGACGGCATCGAACTGGCGATGACGCGACACAACGGATCGATAGAGGAACCCAGCCAATGACATTGGACTTCGAAGAACAGTACTTCAACGTGTTGCGGGCTATCGAGGTGGCCGTGCTCACGAGTGCGAACGACGCGACTACCGATCGCCACGTCCGCAAAGCGCTGGAAGCGCTAGCGCGTTACTACGGTGCGGCCATCAAAGGGCGCACCCCGCAAACGCTTCGGCTAAATGGGCCAGAGAAAGACCTGTTCGATGCGCTGAAAGCCGCTGTGGAGCCGTACCTACGCGGCGAGGGCTTGGTGTACAACGAACAGGCTGCCGCCACTATCACCATCGATGAGGCGGTGTTGTGCCTGCGGCGCATTCTGCGGAGTGTGGGGCATATGGGCGGTGGCACCGGCTACCTGGATTTCCTGCGAGAGTTCCACAGCCGTAGCGGTTGATAAACCACCGGGCGGATGCTGAACCCGCCCGGTAGCGCGTTACTATATTAACTACTCGTCTTCTGTGTAGATGTTGAACAGCGCGTTCTCGTCTTCATCCACGAGGGCCGCGATGTCCGCCGAGGCCGGGTCGTCGCAGTCGATTTGTGCGTGGACAGCGGGCGGCAGCACCACATCGAAGGCGCGCGCTTGCGCCTCGTTGCCGAAGGCGTCGTTGCCAAGGGCTGTACCCGCCAGCCGATACGTCAGGTCGGTTAGCCCGGCCTCCCGCAGGATACATGCGACCCTCGCCGTGTCCTCCGCTGGTGAGTTTACCTGCTGCCACATGACCTCGATTGCATCGGACCGGAGCGTCGTTTCCACCTCGCCGGTGTAACCGCCGAGTGCCACAACCGCCACCACAACTTCTGGCCTATCCTCGATGGCGGATGGTGCGGGCGTTGCCGATTCCGCCTGCGCGGCACCTTCCTCGACCATCGCCGTCGCCTGTTGCACCACTGCCGTCGCCGTCAGTTGGAACGAGTCCAGGTTTTCGTCAGCGTCGGCGGCTTGTGCTTCGACCGACATCTGTGTTGCCGTTTGGATCAACGCCGTCGCGGTGAGGTCTGCCGGTTCGGCAGAGCCATCGAGGGCTTCGGCGGTTTCGGTCACCTGGGCGATCACCTGCGTCGCCGTGCCGAAAATGTCCGCGTCCGCCATCGGTGGCCCGCCGATGCCACCCCCACCGAAGCTGGCCATGAGGTATGCGCCCCCACCCGCACCGATGAGCAGCATCACCACGGCAACGATGAGGAACGCGCGGATTAGCCCGCCGACCCCGCCGCGCTTCTTCTTGGGGGGTAGGGTTTTCAGCAGGTCTTTCACTTCTGCATCGTCGATTGTTTCCAGTATCTCGCGGGCGAGGTCGTAGTTCTTCTCGCGGATGAACTCGCGCGCGGCTGCGATTTTCACTTTTGTCATGGGGTTCTCCGTTCAGTCGAGCGCTCATGATAGCCTAATTTGCAGCCGTGTAAGCCAACCCAGAAAAAAATTTTACTGGACTTATGCGTAATGTAGCGACATAAGAAGAAGGCGGCGGTAACAACA
>CAYSVE010000092.1:9810-12653 GCA_964434365.1 uncultured Anaerolineaceae bacterium
GCAACGGCAACGGCAACAACAACGAAACCGAGACAAATACCGAGACCGATCAACATTGCAGGCCGTGCTCCCCAACGACCTGATGTCGCAGTGCTTGTTGGGCTATGGCTTCGCATGGGCGTGCGACGGTTGGGTCCACATCGTCTTCGGGCCAGAACTCGAAGGTGTGATGGGCTTCGTGGAAGCCTTCAACTACTAGGCGACAACGCGCCTGGTAGCGTACAAAAAACCGGGGTCCACGCTGGCCCCGGTTTTTTTTGATTCTTTTGCGCCGTTTCAGCCTATCGGTTCCCACCGGAAGCCGTCACCCTCGCGGCGCACTTTACCTAAACCGGGGAACGGCATGTGATACAACAGCGTCAGCAGGTCTTCATCGGCGGCGCGGCCTAACTTCTCCTGGCGGTTCGCCACCGATTGTTCCGGGTCCATGTCGAATTTCACATTCCAGTAGGGGTGTGCGAACTGCACCGGCTGGTGCATGCTATCGACGATGTCGAACAGCTTATCACCACCGCTTTCGATCATCAGCGCGGTGTGGCCCGGCGTATGACCGCCCGCTGCTACCAGCGTCACGCCCGGTAGCAGTGCGTCCCCGGCAGCGATGGTTTGCAGGTGCGGGGCCATCAGGCCGATGGCGCGCTGTAAATCCTCCCGTTGCCCGAGAATCTCTGGCTGCGAAATGTAATTGTGCTCCGCTGTGCTGAGCGCGATAGCCGCATTCGGAAACACGCGCTCGCCGTCGTCGGCGAACAGCCCGGCGAAGTGGTCGCCGTGCATATGGGTGATGAACACGGTGTCGATGTCTGCTGGGGCCACGCCGATAGCCTGCAACCCCTCGTGCAGATGCCCCCCGACCGGGCCACCCTGCCCGGCATCGATGAGCACCGTACGGTCTTCGGCTTGTATCAACAGCGGGTTGAAGCTGCTCATGACGGTCGTTACGTCGATGCCAAGGGCGTCGTAAGCAGCCTGTACGTCCTCGCGCGCAACCGTGCCAAGCAGGCCAAAGGCGCGCTCGCCGACGAGGGGCGCGCCGTCGTTGAGTACGGTGCAGGTGATGTTGCCGATGGTCAATACATGGTGTCTCATGGGGGTATCTCCGGGAAGTATTGGGAAGTCGGTTTGCATATAATGATACCGAGTGCCCCGGAGGATACCATGTTCCCTTTTGTCTTGATGTGCATCGGAGGCAGCGAATGAACCCCTTGACTGCGGCCCAAGCCCTGCTCGACGATCGCACGACGTGGAGCAGGCTGTTATTGTTCGCGATGTTGGTGCTGGGTGGCGATGCCCTGCTGCGCATTGTGGATGAAGTCGCTTTCCCGCCGCTCTATTTTTACGGTTGGGGGGTATTGTTTTGCCTAAACGTACTGGCCCTCGGCTGGCTGATGCAGCTATCGAAGAATCGTGCTGCCGATACACTGCCTGTCGTCCCCGCGTGGGATGGCCTGGCGCGCAAGCTGGTCGACGGTTTGCAGAAGGCCAGTGTGTTGCTGTTCTACAGCCTGCCGACGGTGCTGATTGTGCTTTACATTGTGGTGCGCAACACCCTCGAGGTCGTCGCGATGCGCGTGGTGGAATTCGGCTTTGCGTTTTTCGTCGCGCTGCTCACGCTTGGCGTGGGCTGGGAGGACCCCGAGTACAGCGCGGTGGCGCTTATTCCAATTCCGTGGGTGTGGCTGCAATTTCTATTGGTGCTTATGCTACCGTTGATCGGTATCGCGTGGGCGGTGATGGCCCAAACCGGGCGCACCGTGGCGGGCTTCGCTTTTCCGAAGCATATCGGCCTCGCGCGCGATAACCGCGCCTACACGGCCTACCTGTTGCTGTGGACATGGGGCGGCGGGGCGTTCCTGTGGATGCTGGGGTTCATCAGCGGGTACGCGGTGCTTGTGACACTCGTAGTTGCGCTGCCCGTAGCGGCTTATGCCCTCGGCGAATACGCCCGCGCCCTCGCAGACGACATCGCTGCGCGGTACCCACCACCGCCACCCAAACCCAAGCCTGAAGCTGAACCAGACGACAATGATACAGACCCCGCTTAGCGCAATCGGCGCGCAATTTGCAAGGCCCGGGTGTGGCCGCGCAAACTGGGGCAGCACGCCCACAATATCGTAGCGGCCAAAACGCGATCGTGATAGATTTTTACAACTCGGATTAACGGCTTTTAACGTCACTTAACGGGGTTCTGTCTTACAATGCTGATACACACGCTGGCCTAACGAGGCGACGCCCACATGAAGTACTACGACTACCGGGGCCTCATCCATGCCTACATGATGACGCAGAAGCACCACGTTCATCCCGATTTCGAGCGGTACTACCAAGCGCTGCTCGCCAAGCTGGAAGAAGCGTTCGGCATCGCGCTCTCCGATACGCACATTTACCAGAACGGTGCGCCGTCGAGTGCCCAGGCATACTGGGTGTTGTTTCGGTCTGCGGTGCGCAGCTACCTCACGATTCAGTCGCCGTGGGAGAGTATGCTGGAAAACGGCGCGCTGATGCACCGCCTCATCAGCGAGGAGGGGAAGATCGTGCTGGCCTACACCCAGCGCATCGCCGAACTTAGCCGCGAGAGCCAGCACAACCACATGGAACTCATCTATCACCTGTTTTGGATGATGTACGGCGAAATCGATACCGTCGTCAACTCCGATGACCTGGCCGAATTGGGCCTCGACGACAGTACCGAACCACAAATGAAGGACTACTACGATTATCTGTAGCCATCTACGCGTAGGGGCGCAGGCGAGACGACCGTCGCGCCCCCCCCCCCCCCGCCAAACCAAACCCCCGAAGGGCGCCACGGCGGCGCCAAGACCGGGGCACGCCCCCCCCCCGCG
>CAYSVE010000093.1:0-12587 GCA_964434365.1 uncultured Anaerolineaceae bacterium
GCGCCTTCACCCGGAACCTCGACGCCAGCCTGCTCGAACAGGGTCGCGTTGATGTACGGGCCAGTGATGGTGAGAAGGGTCATAATACAGTAGAAGCCTAAGGTGTCGCCAGCCGGGCGCAGCCACGGCAGCGTGCCGCTGAAGTTCTCTTCCCAGTAGGCCGGGTCTTCGACCAGGCCGCTCATGTCCAGGTAGAAATCGCTAAGGCCACCGAGGTCCGTCACGCGGGCCATATCCGGGCCTTCGCCAGCCGCAAGCTGGATCGGCAGGTTTTCGAGGATGGCGGTATAGGCAACGTTGTCGATGACGACGGCGATGTCCGGGTTGTCCGCTTCGAAGCGGTCCAGCAGGTCACGCAGGACGACATCTTCGTTACCGTCAGTGTACCAGGTGATGCGCAGTTCGGTTACGTCCTGCGCGCCGATGGGTGCCACCGAAAGTAGCAGCAACGCAACGGCCAGGAAGGCAAGGTAGAAACGCTTATTCACAGTCGCTTTTCCTTAAAATCTTTGCATGTGTTAAACAAATCTTGTGAAGGCGATGCTGCACGGTCGGTGCAGCCCAATAGCGAGCGCCGATTGATTTCAACGATATAGTTTTAGCCGGCACTCATATTGCACAAGCACAGTATAGCAATACTTGGTGCGTGTTGCACAGTCACTAATCGAAACTGCGAGAAACTTTACATTACATCAGCTTACGCAGTGCCCCCACGGCGTAGCGCATACCCTCCTCACCATGAATCTCGCCGCGTCCATCGACGAGGTAGGGGTGCGGTTCTACCGCGTAGTAGCCGTCGTAGCCAATTTCATCCACGGCCTTCAGTAGGTCCGCCATCTGGCTGTCGCCTTCACCTGCCGCGCGACGGCTGCCGTCGGCAAGTCGCCAGTCCTTCACATGGACCGTGCCCAGAAAATCCTTGAGGAGCGGCCATCCAGTTGTTGTAGGTGTGGCCTCGCCCGCATGCGAGAAGTTTGCGCCATCCCAGGCGTGGCGTAGGTTCGGGCTGTTCACCCCGCTGAGCACCGCGTGCGTGCGCTCGATGGTATCGCCCACGAGGCCATGATCGTTTTCCAGCAGAAGCATGAAACCTGCCTTCACCGCGATGTCGGTCAGCGTGCCGAGTCGATCGACAGACGCGACAACGTGCGCAGCGGGGGCTTCGTGTGGTGGTGGGTAAAACGCAAAAACGCGGATGTGACGCGTATCGAGCGCCTCGCCTATCGTGAACAGATGCCGCAGGCGCTCGGCTTCGGTCTCCAGTGGGTCGGTGATGGGCGTTTTGCCGACCGGGCTGCCGAGTGCACTCACGGATATATTGTGTTCGGCGCAAAGTGTTTTCACGCGTAACACGTCATCGTGGGTAAAGTCGGCGACGTTGATGCCCCACGCGGCACGTAGTTCGAGGTAATGTACATCGAGTTCGTTGAGCAGGGTAAGTTGGGTTTTCAGGTCTGCGGCGATTTCGTCGCCGAAGGCGCTAATCTTCATTTTCAGTCCTTTGCGATGTTGGCGGCGTCATAAATTCCGAGCACAGCGGCAAGGTTTCGGCGGCCCTCGCCACCACCGATAAGCGGCTCGCGATCGTTGCGCACTGCGTCGATAAAATCCGCGACGATGGCGATGTGGCCACTGAAGTTGAGGCCGCCCACTCCGCTCCATGCACCTTCGGAAGGGCTATGGTTGGTCAGCGTCGGTTCGATCTTTGCGTCTGCGGGTGTATTCCACCGGAGAACGCTCTCTCCCTCTATCTGGATGCTGCCGCGCGTGCCGTACACCTCCACCCGGTGCGGAAGTCCCGGCGACGTCGCTGTCGTCGCCGTGACGGTTGCCATCGCGCCGTTGGCAAAGCGCAACGTGGCCGCAAGGGTGTCCTCAACGTCGATGTTGTGGCGTAACGTCGCAGCATTCGCCTTTATCTGCACGGGGTCGCCCATGTACCACACCAGCAAATCGATGAGGTGCACACCCTGGTTCATGAGCACGCCGCCGCCATCGAGCGCCCATGTGCCACGCCACGCCGCTTGGTCGTAGTAGGCCTGGGTGCGCTCATAGGGGATGACAACCGTGCCCAATACGAGAGCGCCCAGGTCACCGGCCTCGATGGCTTGGCGCACGGACAGATACAGGGGCAGTGCACGTCGTTGCAGGGCCACACCCAGTTTGACGCCTGCCTCCGCACATGCCGAAATCATGGCGTCGGCGTCTTCGAGCGAGAGTGCCATCGGCTTTTCGACGATAAGGTGTTTGCCCGCCCGTGCTGCGGCGATGGTTTGTTCGGCGTGGTGGCCGCTGGGTGTGCAAATGCACACCACATCGATGTCCTCACGCGCGAGGAGATCATCCAAGGAAGCGCAGGGTACGCCGAAGCGCGTGCTAATTTCATCAAAGCGGGCTGGGTCGTAGTGCGCAACGGCTACGAGTTCGGCGTCGTTCGCTTCGATAGCCGTTACAAAATAGCGCGAGACTATCCCGGTGCCGACGATGGCAAAGCGAAGTTTATCCCCCATCTGCGGTTTCTCCAGCGATGAAATCCAGCGTGAGCGACGCATCACCGTGGGTGATGGTCATGGTGGATGCGCCCATCGGTGTGCTCGTGTAGGCATTCTCGTAGTGTGGGTAATCCTCCGATTGCGCGACACTGTTTACAAGTAGTGGCCCCTCCCACGTCAGCGACATGGTATCGCCTTGTGGTGTTTCCCAGCGAAGGCCGGGTGCGTCGTTGCGCTCTGGCGTGTTTTCGATGACGCGCGCTCGGAACTCGGAAAAATTACCGTCTTCGGTCGTGCTGCCGACGGTACACAACCACACACTGCCACCGCGCGCACTCCGAAGCTCCTGTGCAGCGTGCAGACCTCGTTCCGTGAGTGTTAACTCGCCGTCGCTCCACAGGCCGATGAAGCCCTCGCCCTTGCGGGCAAACGCCCATTGCCCGTCGATATGCCACTCGTCGAAGGCAGCAGTTGGGAAGTACGCGTGGCCGAAGCCAAGGCCGACGTCTTCCTCGAACTGATACAGGCACAAAACGGTGCGCTCGTGCATCGCGACATGCGGCAGACGTGCGCTCCCCGCCCAGAAGTTCGGGCGCGCGTGGCCGTGCTCCTGGCTGTTGCCAGGGTACGTCGTGAAAACGACCGCTTCGGGGCCAAGTGTGGCCTGCCACAAATGTTCCTGGACGCCCATCGTGCCCGGTTCGTAGTTCACCGCCGCCGCGAGCATATAATGCGGTGTCCGGCGGGTGAGAGTGCGCACGTCCCAACTATCGCTCCGCATGTCGAGCGTCTTCTGATACCGCTCGTGCGACCGCGCGCGCGTCGTCAGGACCTCCGGTTGGTCTGCGCCGATACGCTGGATGACATCTGGCACACGGTAGTTTCGTGCCAGCGCGAGTAACCCCGTCGCGCGGGTTTCACCGTTGAAGATGCCTGTGCCCCACGCGATGCGCTGCAACGGTGACGTGTTTTCCACCCGAGCGGACTTCAAGCCAGTGACATAGCACCGTCCGTGGGTGCAGCCGTGCACACCGCGAAAGCTCTGCGAGGCGATGAGAAAAAATATTTTGTGTAGCAACGTTGTCGCGAGCCGCCGCAGGTAGAAGTCATCCGCAAATTCGACCAGCGCGAGCATTGCAAACGCATCGAGGGTGAGGTAGGCGTTGGAATCCCACTCGGAGAAGTTGCCGCGCAACCGCCGCTTGATCCATCCTTCGATGAGCGGACGTGCCCGATTGATGTGGGTTGTGCCCGTGAGGCAACTATTCGGGAACATGCGCTGCGGCCAACGCAACCCCACGAGATACCCCGCCACGTGGAATAAAATTTGATGATTCTCCGTAAAGTAGCACATCGCATCGACACCTTCCTCATCGAGCCAGTATTTGAACTCGTGGAAGGCGCTGCTGATGCGCTCCAGGTCTTTCGGCAAAATGTGATCTTCATAGCGGTACAGTGCCGCCAACAGGCTTATCGCGTAGAAGTCGGCGGTGTCGCGGCGTTCTTCGAGGAAGGTGTAGGCAAGGTTAATCGCGGCGCTATCGATGTGTTGGGTGTGGCCAAGCTCTACGGCGGCCATCGCCCCGTTGAGGTCGAACGGCATCACGGCGAGATGTTCCAGCGCTTCGCGGCGACGGCTGTCGTAGTCGCCGTAGGTGCTCGTGCTGAAGTCCTTCGTGCTGGCCCATAGTTCGTATGCCACCTCGATCGGTGTGCCGTCGTCGGGGCGCAACCGCAGCACCAGGGTGTTCTCGCCCAGGATCGTCGAGAACTTGCGCGCAAATTCTTCGCGCAATGGCAACTCGAACGTCTCACCCGGTTGGACGCTGAGGGTGGTTGCTTCCGTAGGAACATCATCGGTGGCGACGCGCATGTTGTCGGGGAAGGCGAGTTCGGCCACCGGGGTATATGGCGCATCGCCGGTGTATTCGGCGGTGGCAGGCAATGTGGGGAAGGCGAACTGCCGCACGACAATATTGTTCAGGGCATCTTCGTGGGCCTGCCACGTAGCCGCGTCAGCTTTGCCGATGGGCACCAGCACGGAAAGGTCTGCGTCTTCGGTCATGCGGAAGCCCAACGCCAGCCGCGCCTCGCGGAAGCCGAGCATCTCGCCGTGGATGTAGAGTGTGTTGTGGCCCTTTTGCAGGTCCAACGAGAGCGGTACGTAGAGCGTCTGTACATAGCTGAACGGCCCTTCGTAGCGGCGGGTCACCTGCCCGTTGAGCCACACCCGCGCTGGGCCTATCGTGAGGAGTTCGCCCTGTACGGTCATCGCTTCGGGGGCATCGAGGACTGTGCACACCCACCCTTCGAAGCGCGTAGGTGTGAAGTTAAACCGGCTAAAGTCGATGGCCTGGTCTTCCTCGGCGACGACGTAGCGCCAACCATCGACGCCGGGGGCGGGCAAGTCATCGGGGCGCCAGTCGTCGTCGGGCAATTCATCGAATAGGCGTTGCTTGAACGACTTGACATCGGGGTGCCATGCCCAGTAGTTGAGCGTCCATCGACCATCTGGTCCGAAGGGTGATCCGACCGGGTTCACAATCTCTTCGATGATGTATTTGGTAAGCGGTGAGATCTGCGGGCCAAGGGCAAGCCAGTGATGAATTGCCCTGCGCCGCAGGGAATACTTTGCGAAATTCGGTTCCGCCATCAATAATTCCTCTCAAATTGAGGCAAAGAATGTAACTGAGAAAAAAATGCGACTTACTTATCATCAACATACCAGTTTAGCCGATACCGATACGCATGGCATTACCGTGAACGGTGCGCAAGATGAGCGCTTCACTATGACTGTGCTGGAACACGACATCGTCCGTGTGCAGCACTGGCCAGATGGCGCACCACGGCTTAACCGCACATGGCTCGTCGTCGATGATAGCGGCGATACCCCGCGCGAAGGCCGCCCGCGCGATGACCTCTCGCCGTTCTCGCTCCCCAAGTTCGACTTGACGACCGACGGTGACACGTTGCGGGTCAAAACCGAGGCCATCGGCGAAATCGAAATCGATACGGCGCAATTTCGGCTCAAGTGGTCTACCGCTGGTGGGGATGTGTTCCTCGAAGATGTGCCGATGCGCGGTTACGCCTACGACCGAGGTGGCCGGGCCGTTTTCCACACCGTGCAGTGGAACGACAACGATCACTTCTACGGCTTCGGCGAGGTGACGGGGCCGCTGAACAAAGCGCGCCGGCGCATCGAAATGCGCAACATGGACGTGCTCAACTACAACGCCGAGACGACCACGCCCATCTACAAGCACTTCCCGTTTTACATCACATACAACCCGCAACTGAACCTCGCGTACGGCCTGTTCTACGATAACCTCGCCAGCACGGTTTTCGACATGGGCAACGAACTCGACGCGATTTGGGGGCAGTTCCGCTACTACCGCGCCGAGGATGGCGACATCGACTACTATCTGTTGTACGGCCCAACCATCGCCGAGGTCGTGGAGAAGTTCACCCGGCTGACGGGGCGACCCCACATGCCGCCGAAGTGGTCGCTGGGGTACCTCGGTAGCACGATGAAATATACCGAGAGCGAAAACGCGCAGGAGGAACTCAAGGAGTTCGTAGACCAGTGCAAGCAGTACGATATTCCCTGCGATATGTTCCACCTGTCATCCGCCTACACGACACACTAAATGGGGCGGCGCTGTGTCTTCACATGGAACCACGACCGCGTGCCACAACCTGAGAAGATGGTGGGGTACTTCCACAGTGCGCATATGCGTGTCGCAGCGAACATCAAGCCGTACTTACTGCGGGCACACCCCAACTACAACAACGTCGCCGAGGCGGGCGGGTTCGTCAAAAACGCGGAGGCTAACGAGCCGGAAGCAGCGATGTTCTGGAGTGGCGGTGCGTACGAGAGCGAACTCGGCGCCTTCATCGATTTTACCAGCGAGGCCGGTTACACATGGTGGCAGCGGAAGGTCAAAGAGCAGTTGTTCACCTACGGCATCGACGTGACATGGAACGACAACAACGAATTCGAAATATGGGACGATGAAGCGCGCCTCGATGGCTTCGGTGAGGGCCTGCGCGCCGGGTTAGCGCGCCCGCTACTCACGTTGTTGATGAACCGTGCGTCGTACGAAATTACGCGTGATACATACCCCGATCGGCGGCCATTTCAGCTTTCGCGCAGCGGCTGCCCCGGCGTGAGCCGATACGCGCAGATGTGGAGCGGCGATAATCATACCGATTGGCACACACTACGCTACAACATCCCGATGGGGTTGGGGATGAGCCTCAGCGGCGCGCCGAACATCGGCCACGATGTCGGCGGTTTCGGTGGCCCCAAGCCCGACCCCGAGCTATTTCTGCGGTGGGTGCAGAATGGTGTGTTCCACCCACGCTTTACCATCCACTCGTGGAACACCGACGCTACCGTCAATGAGCCGTGGATGTTCCCCGAGATGACGGCCTATATCCGCGATGCGATTCGGTTGCGCTACCGGCTGCTGCCGTACTTCTATTCACTGTTCTACGATGCGCACCGCATCGGCCAGCCGATCATTCGTCCACTGGTGTATCACTTCCCCGACGACCCGAACTGCCACGATGCCTCGTTCGACTTTTTGCTAGGGCCGTATTTGCTCGTTGCCTCGGTGACGGAGCCGGGCGCGCGTCGCCGACAGGTATACCTCCCCGCGGGCACCCGCTGGTGCGATTATCATACCGGGCGCTGGTACGAAGGCGGGCAAACGATCAACGTTGAGGCTCCGCTGGACCGCATACCGCTGTTTGTACGCGCCGGGGGGATGCTGCCATTCGGGCGGGCGCAGCGCTATGTGGGCGAAATGCCGGACAACGTCCGTGTGATCTACGCCTACCCAGACCCCGACGACGAAGGCCACCCGGAGACATTCACGCTCTACGAGGATGACGGCGAGAGCAACCGCTACCACGATGGCGCGTACGAATTGGTCGAGTTAAGTGTGGAAGTGGTGGATGGAGAGTTCATCCCGGCGGCACAAGCCCTACGTGGGGGCTACGACCTGCTCTACGACGATGTGACATTCGTGTTGCCGCAGACGGAGACCCGCCCCATGCGTGCCATCGGCGGAAAAAAGGATAAGTCGGCGGGAGGACGGCAGGCGCTCACCGTCCCCCTGCTGTAATACTTATTGCAGCGGAGCGAGTTCTTCCGCGAGGATGTTGTTGGCGCGGGTGTTGGCGTCGTCGAGGGTTTCCTCGATCGGCGCACCACTCACAATCGCGGCCATTTCCTCCTCGATGAGGTCACGCACGAAGTCGTAACCCGGCACAGGCGGCTCGGTACGGCCATACTGCAACAGGTCGAAGCCGGTACGATACGGCTCGTTCGCCGCAAACACTGGTTCGAGGTTTTCGGCGACACTCGCGCGGACCGGGAAATAGTTGCTTGCCTCGGCCCACTGCGCCTGCACCTCGGGGCTGGTGAAGTACTTCAGGAACAGCCACGCGGCAAGCTGACGCTCTGGCGTGGTTGCGGGGATGCTCACACTCGCACCGTAGATGTTCACGACGGGTTCGTCGGTGCTGTGGGGCACCGGGGCGATGGTCCACGCGTGCCCGGCGGCTTCCGCCACTGAAAGTGCGTACTCTGGCAGGTCGCTGCTACTGCCGACGGCGAAAAGCGTGGTCCCGGCGGCAAAGTTGAGTTGGTCGCTCAGGCGCTCGGAGAGTGTGGCGGCGCAACCGTCGTCGAACAACCCTTGCAGGAAGGTCATCGCCTCGACCGCCTCTGGCGCATTGTAGGTATACTGGTCGGCCTCGTAATCGTAGATGTCACCACCAAATGCGAACGTCCACGCCGCGAAGCGCGAGGCATCGAGGTCGAGTTCGTAGCCGACGATGTCGTTGCTGCCCGTCGCACCGCTGAATGGATTATCGGCAGCAGCACAAGCCGCCTCGGCGAACTGCCCTGGGGTGGTGGGTGGGCCGTCGAAGCCAATGGCCCCCGCGTCGGCCATTTCGGCCAGCCAGTCGATGTTGTAGTACATCACTTCTGCCGAGCGGTTCGGTGGGAAGCCAAGGCGTGCGCCGCCGAAAGTCGAGAACACATCGGCACCGTAAAACGCTGGGAAGAAGTCCTCGCGCTCATCTTCGGTAAGCCCATACAACTGGCTTTCGATAAGCGGGCGAATATCGACAAGGCCATCGTCTACCTGGTAAGTCGCGGCCTGGTTCTGGTAGGCCACGACAAGGCCGGGCGCGTTCGGGGTGTTGATGACCTGCTGCATCTGGTTGAAGATGTCGCCGTAGCCACCCTGGAAAAGCGCTTCGACGATGATGCCGTACTCGTTTGTCTGGTTGAACTCCTCGACGATGGCGTCGAGCATGGCACGCCGTTCCCCGTCGTGCTGGTGCCAGAAGGTAATCCGCTCGCCGCTGGGGTCGATGCTGTCGTAGTCGATCTCCTGGGCGAAGCCGGGGGTGATGGCGACAAATACACAAAGAAGAGCCAATATCGGTGCAAAGCGTTTCATTTGGGGGTCCTCGTAATTTGTTTAGCGCGTTGGGTTTTGCTAACCCTATCAATGCCTTTATACCATTAAATATCAATTAAGCTTGAGATAAACCTTGAAATCGTATTCAGACTATAATCAACCCTGTGAATGATGTCATAGCAATATTGCAATCCTTGGCAATTTTGTGTACATTTATGGAGGTTTTTACATGTTCTGTGAGAAAAAAGCCGTATGACACGCCCTCGATTTACCGAAACGACCGACCCCAAACCGAAGAAAGCCAACGGTCGCCTGAGCGGTCGGCAGTATGTTCGCTTCGCGTTCTACAAAATAGACCCCACCTGGCGGCGGCTACCGCCCGAAAAGCAAGCCGACCACAAGCGTGAATTGTTTGAGGCGATTCAGCAGTTCGACCGGCGAATGCTGGTGCGTAGTTACAGCACAATGGGCACCCGCGCCGATGCCGAACTCATGCTGTGGCAAATCGCCGAAACGCCATTGCACTTCCAGGATTTGGCCGCTGCCATCATGCAAACGGCGATGGGCGCGTACCTGCACATGGCCTACTCCTACCTATCGCAGACGAAGCGCAGCATCTACGAAATCCGCACGAACACCGCGCAGGACCTTGAACAGGTCGTATTGCAGGACATGGAAGCCAAATATCTGTTCGTGTACCCGTTCATCAAAACGCGCAACTGGTACTTGATGTCCAGGGCAGCGCGGCAGGGTGTGATGGACGAGCACATTCAGGTCGGGCGGGAGTACCCGTCTATTCGGCTGAACACGACGTACAGCTTCGGCATCGACGACTACGAGTTCATCGTAGCCTTCGAAACAAACGAGCCATCCGATTTCCTCGATTTGGTGCAGCGCCTCCGCGAAACCGAGAGCAGCAAATATACGTTACAGGACACACCGCTGTTCACGTGCATCAACATGCGCCTCGAAGAAGCGCTCGATGCCCTTGGCGGCCCGGCAATTGCGCGGCCAATCGAAGAGGAAGACGACCACGATATTTGGGTGGAGGTCGGCCCTGCCGAAGACCTCGCCGACGGCGACAGCAAGGTCGTGTTTTTGGCTGGTAAGCAGGTGGGCTTGTTCAATGTGAATGGCAACCTGTACGCCATCAATAATCGCTGCCCTCACGCGCGCGGCCCGCTAAGCGACGGCGACGTGGAAGTGGAGGGAGATGTTTGCTCCGTCACGTGCCCGTGGCACTACGCCAAGTTCGACCTCGCGAGCGGTGAAGTTATCGATGGCATCGCCAACACGCCGGTTCGAACGTACTCGGTGGAAGTGCGCGATGGAATGATTTATGTGGGCACGCAAAAAACTGAAAAGGTGGAAGCGTGACAAATCCCAAAACCGATTACGACGTAACCAAGGCGGCGGCCCAGGCCGCGCCGAATGGCCCCAAATACCAGGACGAAGCGCGTGAGTACGACGCGATTCTGGTGGTCTCCTTCGGTGGGCCAGAGGGCCAGGACGACGTGATACCGTTCCTCGAAAATGTGTTGCGCGGGCGCAACGTTCCGCGCGAGCGCCTGGAAGAAGTGAGTCACCACTATCGCATGTTCGGTGGGGTAAGTCCCATCAACGAACAGAATCGTCTGCTCATCGAGAAGTTGCAGGACGCGCTGAAGGAACATGGGCCGGACTTGCCGATTTACTTCGGTAATCGCAACTGGCACCCCATGCTCACCGATACGATGCGCCAGATGCGCGACGATGGCATCGAGCGGGCGCTTTGCCTATTCACGAGCGCGTACAGTTGCTACAGCGGGTGTCGCCAGTACCGCGAAAACCTCTACGCCGCCCAGCAAGCGGTGGGCGAGGGCGCGCCAGAAGTGGATAAGGTGCGGATGTTCTACAACCACCCGGACTTTATCGCGGCCAATGCCGACCACCTGCAACAAGCACTCGACAGGTTCCCGGCGGAAAAGCGCGCCAACGTAAAAGTTGCCTTTACCGCGCATAGCATCCCCGATGGTATGGCGAATCGTAGCGACTACGAAGTGCAGCTAAAGGAAACATCGCGCCTTGTAGCCGAGGCGGTCGGTCTTTCGTCGGAAAACTGGGAACTCGTCTATCAGAGCCGCAGCGGCCCGCCCCACCAACCATGGCTGGAGCCGGACATCCTCGATTACATGGAAGCAATCAATGATAACCGCATTACCGACATCGTGATTATGCCAGTGGGCTTCATCAGCGATCACATGGAAGTGATGTACGACCTCGACACCGAAGCCGAACAACTCGCTCAGGAGCGCGGTATGACGATGGTCCGTGCAGCGACGGTTGGCGTGCATCCCAAGTTTGTGGGGATGTTGCGCGAACTCATCGTCGAGCGGATGACGGAAAATCCCGAGCGGCGCGCTATCGGTGAGCGCCCAGCGAACCACGATGTGTGCCCGACGTACTGCTGCCTGCCACGGTAGCGATGTAATGTAGGGGGACAGGAGTTTTTGTGACGATTCTACTGGTAGGGCTTAATCACCAAACAGCGTCGGTGGCACTGCGCGAGCAGTGCTACGTCACGGGCGATGCGCTTGCAGCGACCGTTGCTGCCCTGCGCGGTGCGATGCCCGCCTGTGTGGTACTTTCTACGTGCAACCGGCTGGAAGTTTACGGCGTTGCCCAAAATGCCATCGAGGCGGAAAACGCCGTCGTAGAGCACCTCAGCACGCAGCATGGTATCCCCGCGAATGACCTGATGCAGCACCTCTACCTGATGCACGGCGATGATGCTGCGAATCACCTGATGCGTGTCGCGCCTGGCCTCGATTCGATGGTGCTTGGCGAGGTACAGATTCTCGGGCAGGTTACGAAGGCGCACGAGTACGCGCGCGCCAACGGCACCCTCGATGCTGCCCTTGACCGTCTGTTCACGACGGCTATCCACGCCGGGAAGCGTGCCCGCACCGAAACCACGATTGGTCGTCATATAAACTCTATCGGACATGCCGCAGCTATCCTCGCGCAGAGCCGCGCGGCCGACAAGCGCAACATTCGCCTGTTGGTGGTCGGTGCTGGCGAGATGGCCCAGGTCGCTGCGAAGGCATTTTGGGCGCGCGGTGTGCATCACATCCGCATTATCAACCGAACCCGTGCCAACGCCGATGCGCTCGCGCATATGGTCGAAGGCCGTGCCAGCGATTGGAAAAACCTGCACGATGAACTCGCCTGGGCCGACGTCGTCGTCAGTGCGACCGGCGCACCTCGGGCGGTCATCTGTACGGAAGACGTGCCCCCTGTGGACGACCGCGAGCGCCTGTACATCGACTTGGCTGTGCCGCGCGACATTGACGAGGCCGTCGGTGAGTTGCCAAACATCCGTCTGCACGACATCGACGACATGTGCAACGTCGTCGACGGGCGGCGCGAGGAAAGCGAGGCGGCTGTACCGGCGGTCGAAGCGATCATCGACGAGGAAGCGACGCGCTTCTTCGAGTGGCGCAGCAGTCGCGAGGTGGTGCCGGTGATCAAGGGCCTGCGCGCGAAGGTAACGGAATTGGCCCGTACCGAGGTCGAGAACGCGCTGGGTAAGCTCAGCAGCGAGGACGACCACGCTCTTGTGGAAAAGCTTGCGCACCGCATCGTAAACAAGGTGCTCCACGAGCCGACGACCCGC
>CAYSVE010000094.1:0-12464 GCA_964434365.1 uncultured Anaerolineaceae bacterium
GACGTAGTTAAAGGCCGCGCAAAACTAGTTGGCCGGGGCCGCGAGAGAGGTTAACATCACCATTAGCACCGATGTGCCAGACGACATGGCCGCAGTGTACGTCGATGGCGAGAAGATTCAACGTGTGATCATCAACTTGCTCGATAACGCGTTGGATTACGCCGAGACCCACATTTTGCTGAAGGCTCGCTTCGACGCCAAGGCGGGCATGGTGAAAATCGACGTCAACGACGATGGCCCGGGTATCCCGTTGAACCTGCGCGACAAGGTGTTTATGAAGTTCGGCCAGTTGGACGATGCCGAGGATAAGCAGGGCAAACGTCGTAACAAGCACAGTGGCATCGGGTTAACATACTGTAAGCGCGCGGTCGAGGCGCACGGTGGCACAATACACATCGAAGATGCTTGCGACTTACCGGGTGCGTGTTTCCAGTTTACTTTGCCCATAGCAGAACCCCGCCCACCTGCCGAAAACACTTAGGACGTCGTTCATATGAACCGCTCCGCGTTCTCTCGCCCAATATTGGCTGTACTTCTGCTTGCGACGCTCGCAATTTTGCTGACCAGTGTGCCATCGGGGTTTTGGGGGCAAGGGGTGTTGTACGGGGTGCTCACAGCCTTCGCTGTGGCCTTCGGCATCCAGCTTAACGAAAACGAATTTGGGCCGGTACACGCTGTGGGGGTTCTGGCATTCCTCGCCAGCGTACCCGATGCCCAGGCGACGCTTATCTGGGCGATTTGGTTAGGGGCGGTCGTTGGCAGTGTGGCTGTAGCCACCCGCCGAAACGAGTCGCTATGGCGCACCGCGACTGTCGTTGGTGCGCGGGTTACCATTAGCTACTACCTTGCGAGCCTGTGCTACGCGTTGGTTGGCGGTGTTTCTCCCCTCGATGCAGCTAACGTCAGCGAAATTAGCCCACAACTGGTTGCGTATACCGCGTGCTACGCGCTGCTGTACGGTGCGTTTTACATCCTAGACCTATTCGTGGGTGGGCAGCCAATCGAGCGAGTGTTGCGCACCCACTGGCTAACGCTCACCCTGGTTTTGGTTATCCCGATGCCGTTTGCGGTACTCGGGGCCGTGGTAGCGGTAACGCTCACCGGCCCCTGGTTTACGGTTGTTCTGCTGGGGTTGGTGCTCAGCATCGCGACACAGTTTAGCTATAGCGGTGCGCAGAAGCGCTTGCAGCGCCAGGTGAACGAACTGCGCGGGTTGTCGATTTTCGGCCATGCCACCGGCGCGACCCTGGACACGCTGCTCGATAACGTCGAGCGAGAGCTGGTTGCACTACTCCATGCAGAGAACTGCATCGTTGCGCTAAAGGAGCCGCAGGCCGACGCGTTGAAGTATCCACTGATTGCGATGGGCACCCAACGCCTGGACCAGCCCAGCGTGGCCGATAGGCGATTGGCGGAGCAAGTGGAGGCAATGGCGGAAAGCCTGCTGCTGCGTCATCCGAGGGCGATTTTCCAATTCACCGGGAGCGACCCCTTGCCCGTCCGATCCTGGATGGGAACCCCGCTAAAAATCGGTGAGCGGCAACTCGGTGTATTGGCCATTTCGTCTAATCGAGGAAATCAGTTCTCTCCGCAGGATTTAAGCGTGCTCGAAGCGATGGCTTCCAACCTCAGCCTTGCGCTCGATAATCATGCGCTTTACAGCCAGCAAACCTTCCGCACCCAGCAGCTTTCCACACTGAACACCGTATCGGTGTTGCTTAGCAGCACACTGGCATTAGAAAGTGTGCTCGATGCGGTGGTGTCGTCTGCTTCGATGTTGGCGGAGGGGGCAGCGGTCGTCATCTACATGGCCGCCGACGCGAACATCTTTCGCATCGTGCGCGATGGTGGGGTGAGCGAAACCTTCACCAACGGCCCCGTGCAGTTGTTGACCCCCGCCTCACTCGTCGAAGACACGGATGAGTTGGTGCTGGCGGACCCCAAACCCATCGTGGTCGAACGTACTGCCGACCACGACCTGCCCGAGGGCCTACAACCACGCCTAGACTGGGAAGGTATCGTCACATTCATCGAACTGCCGATGGTGGTCCAAAATCGGCTGCTGGGTGTAGTTGGGCTGTACTTCCGCGAATATCGCCAGTTTTCTACCCCGTCGATCGAGTTCCTGCGGACGTTCGCGAATCAATCGGCCCAGGCGATTTACAATGCGCAACTGTATACCCGTACCGACGAAACCCTCGAACGTCGGGTGGAGCAGGTGAATGCGTTGGCACATGCGGGGAAGATGCTCACAGGCACGCTCGATGTGCCGACGATCGGTGTGATTGTGCTCAATGGCGCCGTGGACAACACCGGGGCGCAGCGGGGCATTGTCGTCCTGAGGGAGCAGACACAGGTTGTGGCCTCGCGCAACTATCCGCCGGGCGCGCTGGACAGTGTCGACCTGCTTGGCGGCATTGTCGGGCGGGTGATGAGTAGCAAGCGCTCGATTCGGCTGGATAACATTCACGATGACCCCGGCGATGTGATGGTTATGCTAGAAAGCACACGCGCGCAGTTGTGTGTGCCCATTACCCAGCAGGGGAACGTGATCGGCGTAATTGCCTTGGAAAGTGATGATGACGCAGTCTTCGACGATGAAGATACGGTTTTTGTGTCTCAGTTGGCTAACCATGCGGCGATAGCGATCGCCAATGTCCGTTTGTTCCGCGACATCCGCGAGGGACGCGACCGCTTACAGGTGATCCTCGACGCGATGACGGAGGGGATCGTCATGGTTGCCAGCAACGGGCAAATTGCGCTGGCGAACCCCGCTGTGCGCCTTATTGGGCTGGAACCCGGTAACCTCATCGGGCGCAACTTCGAAGTATTGCTAACCGACCTTGACGTATGCCGCCGGATGGGGTTCTCACCCGATGATACACCGGTTGCCCTCATCAACGCGGAAACGCCGTCGGAGGCGGTGAGCTATATCGTCGAAAGCCTCGATGGCAAGCAGCGCTACGTCGAGCGACAGGTGGTGCCGATACAAAGTGCTGACAACACCGTAAGCGGTGCCGTGCTCGTCTTCTACGACCAGACCCAACAGCGCGAACTCGACCGCACGCGCGAGGACATCACCCGGATGATCGTCCACGATTTGCGCAGCCCGCTCACCGCTGTGACGACCAGTATGCGCCTGTTGCGCGAGGTCGCCCCAGCAGATAGCGATTTTTTCCCCATCGTCGAAAAATCGACCGACGCCAGCCAGCGCGCGATACGCAAGCTGCTTAGCCGTGTGAATTCGCTGCTCGATGTTGCGAAGATGGAAAGTGGTGAAATCGACCTTGAGATGGAAATTATCGACCTGGGCGGGGTGGTGACGAACGTCTTTTTGGATATGAAGCCGCTGGCCGAGGAACGCGATGTTCGTCTGGTCAACGATGTGGCCGATAATGTGCTGTTCCTCGATGGCGATGGCGACAAGGTCGAGCGGGTGATACAAAACCTCGTCGATAATGCCTTGAAGTATACCGAGAACGAGACACAAATCGTGGTGCGCACCCACGACCCCGGCGAAGCGGGCGCAGCACCTGGCTTCGTGCGCATCGACGTGAGCGACCAGGGGCCGGGCATCCCCGATGATTACAAGGTGCGGTTATTCGACCGGTTTGTGCAGGTGAAGGGGCGCAAGGGGAGCCGTCATGGGGTGGGCCTGGGCCTTACCTTCTGCAAGCTGGTGACGGAAGCCCACGGTGGGCGCATCTGGGTGGAGGACAACCCCACAGGGGGCAGTGTTTTCGCAATCACCCTACCCGTTGCCGAGATGAACATGCTCCCCGGTGACGAACTCGCCACCGAGGAGGAAGAGGGTTAGCTCTCGGTAATCGTCACCGAGTTGATCTGGTCGCCCTTAACGATGGCGTCGACGACTTTTTGGCCATCGCCGACGACCTGCCCGAACACGGCATGTTTGCCGTCGAGGTGTGGCGTTGCCACGTGGGTAATGAAGAACTGGCTCCCGTTGGTGTTGGGGCCGGCGTTGGCCATACTCAGCACACCGGGGCCGCTGTGCGGCAGGCGCAGGGCGCTCACTTCGTCGGCCCATTTGTAGCCAGGGCCACCTGTGCCAGGCGGGTTGCCGTTGCGGTCGCCACCCTGGATCATGAAGTCTGGGATGACACGGTGGAAGGCCACCCCATCGTAGAAGCCATCACGCGCCAGGAACACGAAATTATTAACTGTTTGCGGGGCTTTATCCGCAAACAGTTCGATTTCGATGGTGCCTTTGGTGGTGTCGATGCTGGCGGTGTATTTCTTGCTCTGGTCGATCTGCATTGGGGGCGGGGCAGAATAGGATTTCATGCGAGGTCTCACTTTCGGTAACGTGTAAATTGGACCCCCCAAGGATACCAGAAACGCCAAGGTTAGTGAGAATTCATCCACAAACCTCACAGTTTGCGTTAAAATTCTTTATCATCCTTGGCAAACCGCAAGGCTATGGCCCATAATGTTATCGAAACGTCGTCAAGGTAAGGAGTTACGACGTTATGTCGCGTGTACTGTATATCGAAGACAATGCGGACAACCGTATGTTGGTGCGGCGTATTTTGATGGCCTACGACATCGACGTTGATGAAGCCGACAACGCACGCGCTGGTATCGAAATGGCGCGTACCAACCCGCCAGATTTGATATTGATGGACATAAGTATGCCGGATATGGACGGGCTTACCGCAACCACCCGTATCCGTGAAATGTCGGAGCTTGACCATGTGCCTGTCGTGGCGCTCACTGCGAATGTGCGCGAAGGCGACCGCGAAATGACCCTGGATGCGGGGTGCGACGGGTATATCGGTAAGCCTATTGATGTAGATAAATTCCCCGATCAAATCACGCAGTTCTTGAGGAATGGTCGATGACCGTAAGCGAGACACCCCAACAAAACCTTGACCCGAGCGATGCCCACGTCCTCGTTGTCGAAGACAACGTGCCGAACTTTGTCCTTATTGCACGGATGCTTGCCTCGATGGGTGTGCAACGCTGTGAGTGGAAGACCTCCGGGTGGCAGGTTGTGCAATTCGCCGAGACACTCCCGCGCATCGATCTGATTTTGATGGACATCCGCCTGCCCTACGAAGACGGTTACCAGGCGTTACAGAAGGTGCGCAGCAACCCACGTTTGAAAGAAACGGTCGTGTGTGCCGTCACTGCCGAGGCCAGCGAAGACCAGATGCGCCGTGCCAAAAAGGCGGGGTTCGATGGCTTCATGGGCAAACCGCTAGATCCCGACCGCTTCCCAGACCAGATTCGCCGGTTGCTTTCTGGCGAAGAAGTTTGGGAGTGGCGCTAAACCGATGACCGCCGACTGGAATATGCTGCCGCTTGCCCTGGCAGCTTTGGACGAAGGGCGGGGTGCGGCTGCCGAAAGCCAAGCACTAATGGTGGCGGTCGAAGCGCTAGCCGGGGTAACCGCCCTGCGCTTATTCATAGTCCAGGGTAGCCAGGTGGTGGTGCGTGCTGCGACCGACAGTAAACCTGGCACGACGCGAGACTTGTCTGCGGATTTCACGCAGGCCCTCGAAACCCTCACGCCACAGCAGGTAGGCGACCGGTTGATTGTGCCGTTCAGCGGTGTCGTGTTGGAGGCCGTGCTTACGGCCCCTATCGACGACGATGCGTACCGGTGGCTTCAATTGCTCATGCAGCAAATCGACCCGCGCCCGGTCGATGACATCAGCGTCCGCGAGGCCGAACTGATTACCCAATTGCACGCTGGCCAAAGCTACGCCGAAATGGCACAGCTTATCGCGCGGTACCTGTTGCCCGAGGACGGGCAACGCCTCGTCATCGGGCAAATGGCTGCCGACGACCAGCTATTTGTCCTCGCTGAGGCGACGCACGAACAGGCCCGCATGGACGAGCCGCCCTTACCCCTCGATTTACCCATTGCCGACCTCATTCGTGATGTGGGCCACACCGACAAAGTACTCATTCTCGAAGACTTATCTCAACTTGCCGATCTCCAGAATGGTGGCGCGTTACAGGCGTGGCTACAAGAGCAAAATGCACAGGCCATGGGGGTGTTCGCTTGTAGTGCAGAGCGCGCGCCGCTGGCGATATTCTTCATCTTTAGCGAGGAGCCTCGTGCTTTCCCCAATGCGGTTGTGCGCGCTTACCGTGGGGTGGTCGATCACTTTTTTGCGTTGATGGAAACCAACGACCTGCACCGCAGTGCCCAAACCGCCAAAACACAGGCGGCGAGCCTTATCATGGCCGGGCATTTGCTCGCAAGTGCCGAGTCCTTCGAGGACATGGGCAACGCCGTTGTGCAGACGGTGGCTCGTCGCGTCGATGCTGTCTCCATTACCCTCTTCGATCCGCCGATTTCACTGGAGAACGGTGCGCCCGATGAACTCGGGAAGCGCACGGTGGCGGCATTTGTGACGCCGCGGGGTGGCAAGAGCGTCGACAACCTGGAATATGTGGCGCTGCCGGGTAGCAATCACATCGATACGCTGCGCGAGAATCAACCCGTCATCGTGCGCGATGTCCAGGCAGATAGCAGTTACGCGATGGCATGGCAACGCGACCGCGCGACGGAATTGGGCCTGCACTGGATGGCCGGTTTTGGGATGCGGACATCCAACCAACTACTGGGTACGTTGGACCTTTTGTTCGAGCAGCCGCAGAACCTCGAAGACGAGCAGATCAATATTTACAGTACCCTCGCCGACCAGATCGGCATGGCGGTTTATACACGCCGCCTGCTGCAAGATACCGAAGCGGCCCACATGTTCGCATCGCGCATCGTGCAGACGAACCAGACGATTGCCGAAGCCGAAACCTACGAGGATATGGCGCAGGCCGTCATCAATGACTCGCCAGATACCGTGTTATCCGTGTCGATTGCGTTGTTCAACCGGCCCTTTACGATGATGGGCTATCCTAGCCGCTTGGATGCTGTGGCCGTCGTGAACCGCCGTCGTCCGCTTCGGCTGGGCCTGCAAGACCGCTTCGATGCGATGGAAGACGCGCGTGTGACGTACTTCCTGCATCAGTTCCTCGAAGGCCGCATGATGCAACTGTGGAACGCCAAGCGTCCACGCCGCCCGGTAATGGCCGAGGCCATCGTCACCGAATTGCAGAAGCCGCGCGTCAACTACATTCAGGCGTTCGGGCTTACCGTGAACAAAGGCCTGCGGGGCATCCTTGTGTTTGCGAGCAGGGAAGACCTGCGCACCGAAAACGCCGAGTACGACCGCTTGCGTGCTATCGCCGACCAACTTGCCGCCGCCATCGAAAACCGAATTTTGTTGCGGCAAACGACCGAAGCCCTCGACCTCATTCGGGGTTTGTACGATACCACGAGCAAAGTGTTTCGCTCGGCAAATGCTGCCGAAATTCTGGCGGCGTTGCACCAGTTCGCCACCATGCCATTCGATCGTGGGCACATCGCTTTGGTGCGCCATAAGCGCGAGTTGCAGGTCGTCGCAGAGTTGGGCGACGAAGCAGCAATCCTCGCCGATTACCCCGTTCACCTCAGTGCTTACCCGGCGCATCGCACGTTGGCTGTGCTCGAGGCGCTGGAAATCCGCGATGCCGAGAAGGACGCGTTCATCAGTGATGAAGAGCGTGAGGCGCTGCTAGAAAACGGCATCGCGGCGATGGTGATTTTGCCGCTGCTCAGCAATCGGCGGTTGAGTGGGCTGGTCGTGCTGACGAACAGTGAACCGACGCGCATCCCGCCGGAGCGCTTGCGTGCGATGCGTACCCTCAGCGACCAAATCAGTGTGGTGTTCGAAAACCGGCAGCTATTGCGCGATACGCGCGGCAACTTGCAGGAGATCCAAACCCTGTACGAAGCCAGTCGGTTGATGGTTCGTGCGCAGGACACGCTGGATGTGTTACGCGTGCTGCGCACGCAGGTTGCTGGTAATGCCGATTTGCTGATGTACTACACCTTCGACTACGCGGCAGATGGACCGATCGATGAGGTGACGCTGGCCTACGAACTCGACGACACCGGTGAGCGGGTGCTCAATAGCCCGATTGCGCTTACCAGTGATGAGCGAGAGGACCTGCAATTTGCACTCCAACGCGTAGATGGCAGCATTCAGTTCGTCGAAGATACGGGTGATTTGTCGACACCGAACCCGCTGCTGGCATTACTGAATCAGGCGGGGTATACCAGTGTAATTCTGTCGTTTGTGCGCACACAGCGGGTGCTCACTGGCCTAATCGCGCTGTGCTATCGCAGCCCGCAAACATTCGATGACCGCATTCAGCGTCTTTACGATTCCGTGTCCGATCAGGTTTCTATCGTGTTGGAAAGCCAGGGGCTACTGCGCGAGAGCCAGCTGAGTGCCAGCCAGCTCAGTACACAGGTGCAAGCGTTGCAAACCATCAACGACATCGCCATCCAAACGCGCAACCTGCAAGACGAGACCCAGTTGTTGCAGCGCAGCGCCCGCGCGATGGTCGATGCGATTGGGGCGGACCATGCAGGCATCATGCTGTACGATGAGCTGCGCCGCTTCGGTACTGTGCGAGGCGAATACCCCGGTTCGGGGGCTATAGGGGCTACCCTCCCGCTAGAAAACGACCTGCTCTTCAATGAATTCCGTCGGACGCAAAACCCGCTGGTCATCGAAGACGTGGATACCGACCCCAACATCAATGAGGAATCGCGTGTGTTGTTCCAGGCGAATAACATCAAATCGGTGATTCTGGTTCCGTTGGAAGTCGGCGGCGATATGATCGGTTCGTTCGGGGTGGATTTCTACACAGCAGGGCGCAAGTTCGACCCCAACGACGTTCGCACAGCGCAGACCATCGCTGCGCAGTTGGCGGTCGGCTTGCAAAATGTGCGCCTGCTCACCGATGCACAACGTCGTGCCGAGCAGTTGCAGCGCATCAACGAATTCAGCCAATCGGCACAAAGTAACCTGGATATGGGGGCGATCGTCGCGGGGGCTTTGGCTGTCCTTCCGCAGATCGTCCGCGCCGACCACATTTCGGTGTTGACGCAAGACGATCAACAAACGTTGTTGCAAGTCGCAGCGATTTGGAATGAGGGGACAGGCCTCGCGGCGACGAACCCCGATATGCCGGAGATGATCGAGGGGACGACGATGGGGCATGTATACACAAGTCAACAGGCCCTGTACATCGAAGATTGCCAGGCGGACAACGCGCTGCCGTACCCTTTCGAATCCAAGGTAAGCTCGCTTTTGGCCGCCCCATTGCGCGCCCGTGGGCGTACCCTGGGCGTTGTGAATGTGGGGGCACGTATCGCCAACGCATATAGCAACACGGATGTAGCTGTATTCCAACAGATGGCTAACCAGATGGCTGTAGCGATGGAGACGGCGGACGCCTATACTCGTAGCCAACGGTTGGCCCGCAACAAAACCCTGGCGAGCGAGATTTCCGTTCAGCTACAACGCCAAAACGATATTGAAAAAATGGTCGACCTCACCATCAACGAACTGGGGCGTGTGCTAGGGGCAAGGCGCGCGCGCATCCGGTTTAGTACCAGACCCCAAGACAACGAGTAACGGAGGAGCTGCCACATGCGCTCCCTGCTCAATCTGGTTTTCGATACCACCCGCTACGGGCAAACCACTGCCCGTTACCGGGCTTATTTCGTTTACGGTATTACCCTGTTTTTGCTGGTGCTTTTCACGCTCTTAGGGCTGTTCGCCCCCTTCCCCGATGACATGGTGCCGGGGGGCGCTGTTCTAACCTTGTTCCAGCGCACGCTCAACCCCGCACTATACCCCGGCTACGCCCTAACCACTGTGGTCTTTTACCTATTGTCGGTCATCACCATCGTCAGTGTGCGGCAGGGTTTCCTGGACTACATTGCGCTGGGTCCTGCTGCCATGATATATGTGGCGACGATCAATAGCCTCACCTCGCTCGGTATCGCTGAGGCGGTACTGGTGCTGGCCATCATAGTTTTGCTTGCTGGCCTCACAGCGAACATCCGGGGGTTGGTGCTGGCGCTGTCTGTCGCAATTTTGACGCTGGTGGCTTCGTTGCCGCAGTTTGGTGTCACCGAGGTCGATGAGTACATCTCACTCGTGGTGCTCTTCCTCCTTTTTGGTGGGATGACCTTTGCCTTCCTACGCCTCGCAGATACCGAGCGCCAGCAGGGCACGCTCAACGCGTTGCAACAGCAGGATTCGCTGTCTCGCCTTACATCACGCCTCATCGAGCAGATGAGCGAAGCGAACCCGATCCAGGAAAATCTCGCACGGGTGGTGGATGCCACCCGCGACGCATTGCCGCAGGTGTATCATGCGCAAGTCTTCCTCACCTCGGAGAATGGGCGGGAAGCGGAACTCGTTGCCAGCACCGGTGACGCAGGCCAGAAATTGCTCGCGCGTGAGCACAGTTTGCCCGTGGGCAGCATTAGTGTGATCGGGCAGGTGACGCAACGTAACGAGGCGATGGCTGTGCCTGTGGGCGACGAGAGCATCCACCGGCCAAACGATTTGCTGCCCGATACCGTCGTTGAAGCGGCGATTCCACTGCGTGCACGGGGCCGTGTCATCGGTGCGCTGGACCTGCAAAGCACTGAACGCGAAAGCTTTAGCGAGCGGGACCTTCAACTGTTGCAAACCGTGGCCGACGGCCTCGCCATCAGCATCGACAACACACGCCTTCAGGAAGAAACCCAGGCGAACCTCGAAGAGAACCAAAAACTCATCGAACGGTTGCGCGCCGCTCGCGAGGATGCTGACCGCATGAACCGTGAGTTGATCGGTTCCACCTGGTCAGACTATCTGCGTGGCCTCAAATCCGACTTCAACATGGATGTAGACCTCGAAGCGAATGACTCGCGTACTGCGACATCGTGGACCGAGGCGCTAGAGCAAGCGCTCAAGCTCAACGAGGTCATCAGCCACGAGCAGCACGGCCAGCATGTGGTGGCCGTACCCCTCCGCGTACGCGGTGAGGTCATCGGCGCGATCGAGTTCGAAGTGGAGAACCCCACCGACCTCTCTGGCGATGAGATCGACCTGCTCACCGATGTGAGCGAGCGCTTCGGGTTAGCCGCCGAGAACAGCCGTCTATTCGAACAAAGCCAGCGCCTCGCCCAGCGCGAAGCCCTCGTGAACGAAATCGGCTCGCGGATTCAGGCGGCCAACAGTGTCGAGGCGACTGTCGCCGCTGCGGCGCGCAGTATGCGAGACGCGCTGAAGGCCAAACACGTGGCCATACGGTTGGGCAAGCCGCCGAAGGAGAACCGCTAATGCCTGTTCTGCAAGCGCCGCGCCGGGGTATACTCCAGGCGCTATTTGCGTTTTCACTATTTCGATCCTTGTTCTTCGGATTGCCGTTTGCGCTAACATCGCCGCTCGTCGAACCCGACCTGCGTAGTGTGGCGGTTACGCTGACGCTCGTTTACGCTGGTCTCTCGATTTTTGGGTTGGTGATTGCCTCGCGCAACGAAATCGTGCTTGGCACGGTAGTGTTGCTGGTGATCACGGTGTTCCGGTTAGTTGCGCCCTCTCCTGGCGACACTATCGATGTCATCATCACGGTGGTGGTGGCCGCGACCCTTACCAACTCGGTCACGTTCGTCGTGTTGATGTATATCGTTGTGCTGCGTTTGCTGCGGCTGTTCGTGCTAGAAGCCGGCGCCCAACCCATCGACGCAGTAACCTTCGTGTCACTCGTGAACCCTCTGACGCTGTTGATAGGGCTACCGGTGATCGGCTTTGCGCTGCGCTACTACTTCGATACGCTGGAATCCACCGGCTCTGAAACCGAACGTAGCGCCAACTTGCTGCGCCTGGCCGCCGAAATTGGGCAGGTAACGGTGGGTATGGTCAACATGGGTGAAATGCTCATGCGCGCGGTGGAATTCATCCGTGATCGGTTTGGCTTCTACCACGTGCAAGTCTTCCTCGTGGACGACGCCGGGGAGCAGGCGATGCTCGCGGCGAGCACCGGTGAGGTAGGGCGTCAACTACTGGATCGCAAACATCGCCTTGCGGTGGGGTCGCGGAGTGTGATCGGGCAGGTGACGGCGACGGGCGAGCCGATCGTCGCGCGCGACACCGACCGCGACGTAGTTCATTATCGCAACGAGTTGCTGCCCGATACCCGTGCCGAACTCGCGCTGCCCATCACCGACGGTGAGAACGTGATCGGTGCGCTAGACGTGCAGAGCACGCGCCGCAACGACTTCCAGCCGAACGATGTGCAAACGCTGCAAATCCTGGCGAACTTGCTTTCTGCTGCTATCCTGAACGCGCGCTTCTTCGAGCGCCAGCAGCAGAGCGTTCGCGAGAACCAACGCCTGTACATCGAGGCGGAGGCCAACCTGCGCGAAATCCAACGCCTCAATCGCCAGCTCACGAAAGAAAGCTGGGAAGAGTATATTCAGGCTCAGGGGGCGCAAATCGGCGTGACGATGGATGGTGGGCAACTCGCGCGAGACAACGATTGGACCCCGTTGTTGACACAGGCCAGCGTCACACGCCAACCGGCTTCGGATGGGTTGGAGG
>CAYSVE010000095.1:0-12385 GCA_964434365.1 uncultured Anaerolineaceae bacterium
TTTGCCTGCTTGCTAGTGGACGTGTGTGTAGCGTTGCACCCCAGTGAATTGTGTTGGAAACAAAAAGAGCCAGCAATGCGCTAACTCTTTTCGTGCCGATTGGTTTGTCCGGTCGGGCTGTTACTGGTCATTGTGGTTACCGTAACGAATGGCAGCAACCACGGCGACCCCCATGCTGAAGATGAGGCCCGCGTACAAGAGACCCAGCGATGCGTTCATGGTGCTTGTCCTTGGAATCTCGCAACACCGGCGCCGAAACGCCGACGTTTCCTACCGTTACCGTAAATGATAGATAAGTTTTGTTGGGTAGTCAATAATTGCAGATGCCATAACAGCCCGAATTAGTGTGTTTCCTACAGAGTGACCGTGTGGGTGAGGCGTGTGCCCCACCCACCCACTTGCGCTACTTCCACTTGATGGTGCAGCCGACGGGCGGCGTGCTCATCGTAGCCGGGGCCTGACCGGCCAACACTGCATCGATGGCGTCGCGCAGGTAGGCAGCGCTGACGGCTGTGGGGTCTTCGTAGTTGTCGTCGATGGCACCGTGATAGGCCAGCTTGCCGTCCTTGCCGAAGAGGAACACCTCAGGGGTGCGTTCGGCGTCGTAGGCGCGGGCGGTCTTCTGCGATTCATCCTGCACGTAGGGGAAGTTAAAGCTTTTTTCCTGGGCGCGGAGCTTCATCGCGTCCATGTTGTCCGATTCGTATTTGACCGGGTCGTTGGCGTTGATGGCGATGAACTGCACGCCCTTTGCGGCGTAATCTGCCTGAATTTGCACCATACGGTCTTCCCATGCGCGGACGTATGGGCAGTGGTTGCAGCTAAAAATCACTGCGAGGGCTTCCTTGTCGCCGAAGTCGGCGAGGGAGTAGGTGTTGTCGTCGACACCAGGGAGCGAAAAGTCGATTGCGGTATCACCGATGTTCATCGTAAATCCTCCTATATGAATTGACGTATTGGGTTCTTCGATGCTGTGCCTACGCCAGATGTGCCTCTAGCGCAGTGCGGATCATTTTAACCGAAGGGAGCGGCGTAATGCGTCCGTCTTCGGTGCGGTAGGGGCGACAAGTGAGCGCGAACTGCGCGCCTATCGGCGTCGGGTCGATGTCCTGGCCGTTGATGCGGATGGTGGGTGAACCGACGAACGCGTGCTGTTCCGCCGCGGCCTCGGTTTCGACCTGAATGACCTCAACCGGCGTGTCGACGCTGAAGTCGGACAGTTGGTCGCGCAGGCGCTGAAGCGCAGTCTCGTGTGAGGGGCAGCCTTCGAAGAAATAGAATTTGATGTCCATAGTTGGTTTCTCCTCCAAACAATATGACGCGGACAGCCCTACCATGCCTTACATAAGACGTTTGCGAGGGCAGCCTACCCCGAGATACGTTAAAGTCTAACGGAGATACGCAAACAAAGCATCAGAATAAGGAGCGGGACATGCGCTACAAACTACTCGGACGCAGCGGTTTACGTGTAAGCGAACTGTGCATGGGCACCATGACCTTCGGCGAGGACTGGGGCTGGGGGGCCGACAAAGCCACCAGCGCGAAGCTCTTCGATATGTTTGCCGAGGCGGGTGGTAACTTCATCGATACGGCGAACCTGTATACTAACGGCACCAGCGAAAAATACGTCGGAGAGTTCATTAAGCAGGACCGCGACGCCTTCATCGTGGCGACGAAATACACCCTCACCCCGGCGCAGAACAATGGCATCGAGGAAAAGCGCCCCAACTATGTCGGCAATCATCGCAAGAGCATGATGCAAGCCGTCGAGAAGTCGTTGGTGAATATGGACCTCGACGTTATCGATATTTTGTATGTGCACGCCTGGGACTTTCTGACGCCCGTCGAGGAGGTGATGCGTGGCCTCGACGATTTGGTGAGCCAGGGCAAGATCATGTACGTGGCTATTTCCGATACGCCGTCGTGGATTATCAGCGAGGCGAATACCCGCGCGGACTTCATGGGCTGGAGCCGCTTTTTGGGTATTCAAGCGCCCTACTCGCTGCTGCAACGGGACCTCGAGCGCGCGATTATGCCGATGGCGCGGCACCAGGATATGGCGGTGTTGCCGTGGGGCATCCTCAAGGGTGGCGTGCTCACGGGCAAGTTCCTGAAAGAGGTCGATGAGCACACCCGTGTGAACCCAGACAAAGTCGACCTGACAGAGAAAGAACTGGAAATCGTGCGCACAGTCGTGGACATCGCCGAAGAGGTGGAGCGACACCCGGCGCAGGTGGCGATCAACTGGGTGCGGCAGCAGCAACACCGCGCGCAGGTTATCCCGATACTGGGTGCGCGGCGGATTTCGCAGATGGAGGACAACATCGCCTCGTTAGAATGGGCACTGAGCGATGCGCAACTCACCCGCCTGAATGAGGTAAGCGCCGTCGAACTGGGCTTCCCGATGGACTTCATCGCCGGGAATCCGTTCATTTATGGGCACACCTACGACGCGGTGGACAACCACCGCAACCACATGCCGGTGTCGCCGAAGGCGTAGCCGCGACTCACCTGCGATATGCCCCTCTCTCCGCTTGTGGATAAAATGTGGAGAGGGGTGAACCCCTCGTAGCCTCTACCGACCCGCTAAAGCTCCGAAATATGCAGAGTCGGCTACGCGATAAACCGATGAACGAATTGCGGCTAGACCAGCGGCTCTACAACTGGTGCGGGGCGCTTCTTGGGCTTGACGCTACGGCGCAGGGTCGTCATAAAGTACTTTTCGAAGCCGAGCTTGGCCCAATGGGCTTGCGGCCCCGGGATGATCATTTCGACCTTGCGGTCGCCGAGCATCTTATCGCCGAGGATCATCATGCCCATATTGCCCGCATCCATGATGCACAGGGCCGGGATGTCGCCATATGGAAGTTCACGGAATTCCTCGGTGCCGAGGATGTCGGCAGCGATGTTTTCGGCGGCGACCTTCGCCATCTCCTCCGATGGGAAGCCCGTCTTGGGGACGCCACACGCAACCGGCGTTTCTTCCGGCGGATTCACCTGTACGGCGACGCCCGCCGCAAACACGTTGCGGTACTTGAAGTGACGATAGCCGTCATCGGTTTCGATCCACCCGGCGACGTTGGCAAGGCCTTCGCTGTTGCGTACCGCATCCACGCCGACGAAGCGCGGCATGACCATCGTGAATTTGGACGGTAGGAATTCGCCGTCTTTCAGCAGCACGCCGTCTTCGAAGACTTCGGCAACTTCGGCATTAAAGCGCGAGTCAATGTCGAAGAGACCAAAGAACATGTTCGTCAGAGGTTTGCCGGGGCCGAACCCCCCAATGCCGAAGTGGCTCGGGAACGGCTCGGCACTAACGTAGGTGAACTTGATTTCGTCGGCGAGTTTGGCTTTGCCCGCCTGGTGCCGAGCGTTGAACAGGAACTCGTAGGCCGCACCGAAGCATGCCGCGCCCTGTGCCGATGCCACGACGACCGGACCGGGGTCTTCGAGTAGTGTTTCCCAGGCGGCTTTGGTCTCTTCGGCGGCGGGGATGCCCAGAATGCTGTGCGAATGGTCACGCAAGCCGGGGATATAGTCGTAGTCGGGCTTTGGACCTGTGGCAACGAGCAGGTAGTCGTAGCCGATCGGGCCAGCCTCGGTGACCACGAACTGTTTCTCTAGGTCGAAGCAGGTGACTTCGGTTTGGATGAACTCGATGTTGCGAGCCTCGAAGGCCGGGCGCACATCGAATGAAATATCTTCTTCGGTGCGCAGGCCAAACGGGTACCAAATGAGCGACGGCATGAAAATAAAGTTCGGCTTGCGGTCGATCACGGTGATTTGATGGTCGGTGCCGAGCAGGTCGTAGAGCTTGAGGGCTGCGGTGTACCCCGCAAAACTGGAACCGACGATCACGATGCGTTTGCGCTGCATGGTTACATCTCCTACACCACTAAAACTTGTTTCTATGTTTAGTATGACGGCGCAGGCGATTTATCCGTAGTTACGAACGTATGCCGTCGCTATGACATTCGGCTACCACTTGCCACTGGTTCCCCCGCCGGAGGAACGCCCGCCGCCGTAAGACGATCCACTACCACGCGACGACCGCGACGACGAACTGCGTGCCGACGAACTGCCGCTGTACCATGTATTGCCTTCATCCTCGTTGGCCTGCGGCTTCTTGGGGATGACTTCTTCCCACTCGTTTTTGTAGTTGCAGTGCCCACAACTTTGCAGAACATGGCGCAGGCCGGTCGAGTACGTTGTTGCGTGGTCGACGATGCGCTTGTTGGTGCTGAGGGTGGCGTGGTTGCACTGCGGACAGGGCTTGTAGCCACTAAACAGGTTTTTGTACTCGTAGACCTGTTGTATGCCATCGTTGTCGCATAGCCACACATCATAGTCGACGGAGCCGAGGCTTTCTTCCCACTGTTGACCTTCGGTGAGGTGTTCGTCCTCGTGGTATTCGCTGAGGCGGCGCATCGGCTGGCCGCAATGCGGACACCTGCGCGGGCGCATACGCAGAAAGCGACGGAAGCCCATGAACGCCCCGGCAAGACCGGCCCCCATGGTGCCGAGGCTTACAACAATCGGTAGCTCGGCAACATCCTCGAACCAGCCGATGATGTCGCTCGCCCAACGTTCGTAAAACGGCATTCGTATGCTGGGGTGGACCGTGGTTCGGCCTGTGTTCGATGCTGGGGCAAGCGTTGGCACGACCGCTTCGGTTGCCGACTGCGCGACTACCCCACCGGTGCCGGTCGTCGTAACCGGTGTCGAAACTGTGACCGGCCCCACTTCCTCTTCGATGACGCGGGCGATAGCACGCACACCGTCGGCGATGCCGCTGTTGTACCGTTCGTCGTGGAACTCCGGCAAGATAAACTCGTCGATGACACCCTGCATACGGCTATCGAGGGTATTCTCGTAACTCGTGCCCACTTCGATGCGGAGCGCGCGGTCATCGATTGCAACGAGAAGCATAACGCCATTGTTGCGGTCGGCACTGCCGACGCCCCACTCGTCAAAGAGCGCGGTGGCAAAGTCTTCGACGGAAGCGTACTGTGGGCCGTAGGTCTTCACGGTATCGATGGTGACCACGACGGCTTCGACGCTGGTGTTCTCGCGTAGTTGGCGGAACACCGATGTCACCTGTATTTCGGTGGTCTGGTTGAGGATGCCTGCGAAGTCGTTGACGTAAAGGTCATTGTAGCGGGGGAGCGATTGCTGCGCATGGGCGGCAATCGCCGCGAAGGCCGAAATTACTACCGATAATGCAAGCATTGCGCGCTTGAGCATAGGAGTACCTCATCATGGGTGACACCTTGCAGTATAGGCAAAATCGCCCACGGGGGCAAATGAGGCTTCTGCGAAATTAGTGCCGTCAGCCCGTATGGGGTGGCGCTTGCACTTCCACAAAGTTGATAATGGCGAGGTTTTGTTCGCAACTCGGCCAAACGACAAACACCACATCCGATAGCCTTTCGGACGTCGATGCACGTTGCAGCCACAGCGCAAGGCTACCCCCAACTGACACCATACCCGACCAACCGGATTCGCCGCGCTCCGGTGCCCAACCGGGTCGGCTGTAGGTCGTAGGCTGTATGGCATCGTTCAGCAACTGAATCCATACCTGAATATCGTCGGTCACCGGGTCGCCGTGTGCATCGGTGACCGCCCCACCGAGCACAAAGTTGCACCCATAGGAGAACCGATGGCCGAAATAGACTGTGTTGTCCTGTAGTTGGTACGGAAAATCACCTGAGGGCGGAGATTTGACATCGACAGTACCGGGGCTGAAGCGATCTTCGGCGGAAATGCCGCCAAGTTGGCGGTCGCCTGGACCGGAGGCGGCATAACAACCCACCCAGACGACCGCGCTGATCCAGAACGAAAGTGATGCGAGGGCACGGGAAAATGCGAGCATGGTGTGAATAGTGTGGGGGTGGAACGTTCCACCCCCGATGGCATTGCTAGGCGTTGTAGGACCGCGAGGTGACACCGCCACCGCTGCCGATCCAGTCTGTGTGGAAGAACTCGCCACGCGGTTTGTCGATGCGTTCGTAGGTGTGTGCGCCGAAGTAATCGCGCTGGGCCTGGAGCAGATTTGCCGGGAGGCGCTCGGTGCGGTAACCATCGAAGAAGGCCAACGCGCTGCTCATGGCCGGTACGGGAATGCCGTTTTCGACGGCGCGGGCGATCACACGCCGCCACGATGCCTGGGCGTTTTCCACGGCGGCTTTGAAGTAATCGCTCAGCAGCAAGTTGAGCAGGTCGGGCTGGGCAGCGTAGGCCTCTTTGATTTTACCGAGGAAGGCACTGCGGATGATGCAACCCTCGCGCCACATAAGGGCGATACCACCGTAGTCGAGGTTCCAGTCGAACTTATCGCTGGCGGCGCGCATGAGCATGTAGCCCTGTGTGTAGCTGACGATCTTCGAGGCGTAAAGCGCCTGGCGGATGTCTTCGAGGAAGCTGGCCTGGTCGAGGTCGGCATTGCTGCCATCTGGCCCGGTGAGGATGCCTGAGGCCGTCACGCGCTCGTCCTTGAGGGCGCTGAGGAAGCGGCTGTAAACGGCCTCCCCGATGAGCGTGAGCGGGATGCCCTCATCCAGCGAGCTAACGGCAGTCCACTTGCCGGTGCCCTTTTGCCCGGCGGTATCGAGAATTTTGTCGACCATCGGCGCGCCGTCGTCGTCCTTATAGGCGAGGATTTCCGACGTGATTTCGATGAGGTAGCTGTCGAGTTCGGTTTTGTTCCAGTCGGCGAAAATGCTCGCCTGCTCCTCGGGTTCGATGCCCAGCAACGCGCGTATGAGGTGGTATGCCTCGCAGATGAGCTGAATGTCGCCGTACTCGATGCCGTTGTGGACCATCTTTACATAGTGGCCTGCGCCGTCGGGGCCGACCCAGTCGCAGCAAGGGGTGCCGTCCTCGACCTTGGCGGCGACGGACTGCAAGATGTCCTTGACGTGTGGCCATGCCTCCTTCGCGCCGCCGGGCATAATCGACGGGCCGAAGCGTGCGCCCTCTTCGCCGCCGCTGACACCGGTGCCGACGAACAGCAGGTTCTTGTCTTCGAGATATTCGGTGCGGCGCTGGCTATCCTGGTAGTTGGAGTTACCGCCGTCGATGATGATGTCGCCTTCGTCGAGCATGGGAATCAGTTGGTCGATGACGGCATCGACGGCGCGCCCAGCCTTCACCATGAGCATGACGCGGCGCGGTTTTTTGAGGCTGGCGATGAAATCGGCGATGTCGGCTTCACCGATGATTTTTGTGTCCTTGGCGCGGCCTTCGACGAACTCGGTCATCACCTCGGTGGTGCGGTTGTACACGGCGACGGTGTAGCCGTGGTCGTTCATGTTGAGGACAAGGTTCTGGCCCATTACGGCAAGGCCGATAACGCCAATATCTGCGGTTGCTTCGGGCATGGGTGGCTCCTTTTTGCGGGAGTATAACACGCGCGGCGGCATCACCGGGAAATTTTGTGCTACGCTGATTGCATACCCTGGCGAGAGGTTACTGGAAATGTCGATTCGATTCCGCATCAACCAATACGTGGGGGTGAACGCCCACCTGATGAGCTATTATCAGCGCCATGGGGGTTGGTCTGGTTTCCACAGCAAGTATATGACTGGCCTGTCGGTTGTGCTCGACCCTCTGTTGCAGCGGCGGAGAATCTCGACGACGGGCCGTTTCTGTTAAGCGATTAATCGGGCGGGGGTGGGGTTGGCGTGGATGCTTCGGCCCGTTGGGTGAGCACCACACGCCGGACGGCAGTCGCGGCGATGTTGTCGTAGAATTCGGCGGCCTGCGCGGTGAGTTGGGGTTCCAGCGCGGCGGCGATGGTGGGGTTAGCCATGAAGGGAAGCGTGGGCGCAGCGAAATTGTTGAACACCGGTGTGCGTGGCGCGAACTGGGTTTGCATCCCCTCGATGGTGGCGAGGTTGTCGAAGAGGTTGCCGGTGCCAGAGCTTCCGCCATCGCTCAAATCGAAGCCATTGGCGGCCCACCCCACGAATGCACACACGAACAGCGACAACAAAAAGAGGGCGACGAACGTCAGTTGCGGGGGTGTGTTGCGCGCGGGGGTCGCGGCGTAGGCACGGCGGAGTTGGGTCGTCATGGCGGGGTGTACGTGCTGGCTGAAGCTCTGCGGTGTGACGGCGAAGCTGGAAATCGGTTGGCCGTAGAGTGCGCCCTGCAACAGGCGCAGCGTTTCTGGCTCGCGCTTGCGATAATCGACAATTTGCCAGTCGCCCACCAGCCGAATGAGATCGTCGGAGACGTTGTTGCTGACGACGACCGGTATAAGGGTGCCGGTGTTGCGGTCGAGGACGGCCTGAACCAACGCCGCAGTGGTGTTGCTGGAAAGCAGGAGCACTGCGTATGCGGCGCGATTGGTGACCGCAACGCCGAATGCACCCCGAAGGGCGTCGTCGATGTGGGACTCGATTTTGGCGTCGTCGGGGTGTGCGGTGAGCGCGTAAAATGGTCCGCGCGATGTGCGTGACGCCGGGGCGCGACGCGCGGGTGTAGGTCGTACCGCTGGTGCCGATGCAAGGTCTTCGCCGGTTGCGACGTTTTGTGTGGCGCGCACTCGGGTGGAGGCTCCGCCGGTGGGCAGCCAACGCAGCATGTCGGACGAGTCGGATGCTTTGTAGCGACCGCCCACGATGTCACCGATCAATGTGAGATAACCCGAGAGCACAATCCACACGACGAAAAGGCCGATGAGCGGTACCCACCCAATGTCGTTTTCGATCATCACGATGATGACGATCAACCCGACGAGCACCGTCGCGCCAGCGATGACGCGATGGAGGATAGCCAAAGGCGCGCTCGGGATTTGCCGCGCCCAGAAAAGCCCCCACACCGTGAGGATGAATGCCGACGGTGTGAACAGCGTCGACAGGTAAATGAGCGGCGCGAGTAGCGGCGACATGCCGCCATCGACTTGCGCGATGAGCGCCCAGCCAATGAGGGCCGCGTACGCAATCAGCGCAGACATCAGCACGGCAGCGTAATGCCGAACGCCGGGTGGTGGCTTCGCCGGGAAGCCGAGTAGGCCGTTTCGGGGTATCGCGTCGTGGTGTTGTGTGCCGTTGATGACGCTATCGCCGAGGCGTGCAAGCGCGTGTTCGAAGTGGGTACTACCATCGATGATTGCGACGGCTGCCCCTGTGAGGTGTGGCGGGAGTTCGCAGCGTTCGAAGAGAATTACCCACACGGGTTTGTCGTTTTCGAGGGCGTGTTCCCACTCCAACTGGACGTAGGGGCTGGCAAGCGAGGCCTGCGACGCGACGAGTACCGTGCCGTCGCTTTCGGTGAGGCCGCGCTGGATTTCGTCGCGCCAGGGCACGCCGGGTCGTAGTTGTTCGAGGTCGAACCAGACGGTGAGCGCCTGGTTTTGCTCAAGGGTATGTTTGACGCTCTCGGCGTAGTGGAGTTGCCTGCGAGAGTAACTGAGGAACACATTCGTCATGCGCGGTCTCCCTTACTCGGCTACACGCCGATTGTAACGCATTACCCCTTCGCGAGTTGCAAAATCGTGTGCAGCATCACGTTTGCGCCGTGGATGCAGTCCTCGGGTTTGGTGAACTCCGCCGGGTTGTGGCTTATACCGTTGACGGATGGCACGAAGTAGAGCGCGGTCGGGATGTGCTCGCTGAGGTATTGCGGGTCGTGGAGGGCGAAACTCAGCAAGCGTGTCGTCGATAGGTTTAACTCCCCCGCTGCGGCTTCGACGGCTTCGATGAAACGCGGGTCCATCGTTGCGGGCGAACTGGCACCGACTGGCTCGATTTGGAGCGATAGGCCGAAGTCATCGGCGATTTCCTCGGCAAGGCCGAACAGGTCATCCTTCATCTCATCCATTTCGGCGTCGGTGCCGTGCCGCCACTCCAACGAGAGATGCGCTTCGGCGGGAACGATATTGAACGCGCCCGGTTGCGTGGAGATGATGCCGTTGGTCATCACGCCGGGGGTATAATTACTCATGATAAGATTGCGCGCGCGCTGTACGAAGGCTGTTGCGCCCCACAATGCGTCTTTGCGGTGCATGAGGGGCATGGTTCCGCCGTGGGCCGCCTCGCCGCCGAAGTGCAACCACGCGGAGCGCATCCCGACGATGGATGTGACGACACCGATGTTCACCCCGGCATCGCTGAGGCGTGTGCCCTGTTCGATGTGCACTTCGATGTACCCGGCGAGCGTTGCGGGGTCACGTTTGGCGCCCAGAATGCTGTCATCGGTGAGGCCAAGGCGCGCCATACCGGCCAACAACTGCTCGCGACCGCCGCGCGGGTTTTCGAGGGCGGCCTGTGTGATCTTCCCCGCGACTGCCGAACTGCCCATGAGGCCGATGTTGTAGCCTTCTTCGTCGCTGAAGGAAATGACTTCGACGTGGAAGGGCAATTTGGCGTCGTTGTCGCGCAGCGTTCGCACCACCTCTAGCGCTGTTATGACCCCTAATGCGCCATCGAAGCGCCCGCCGTGGGGCACGCTGTCGAGGTGGCTGCCGATGAGCAGTGTCTTGGCGTCGGGGTTATCGCTGGCCAGCACGGCGCTGATATTCCCTGCGCCGTCCATTTTCGGCGAAAAGCCGTCGAGTTCGAGGCGGGCGGTAAACCACTTGCGGACCTCAAGGTCGGCGTCGGTGAGAGCGGGACGATGCACCCCGCCGTCACCGGTTGCGCCGATGGTTGAGACTTGCTCGAAATCGGTGATGAAGCGTTGTTCGTTGATTGGCATGAATCGCACCTCCACTACAACCCTAGCGCAGGTTGGCTAATTCTGCACGTGCTTGAGCTTCTCCGGGTTGATGATGTTGCGGATTTCGCGCAGTTCGTCGCCATCGAAGGTGAGCATGACCACGCCGAACACGCGCCCGTGGATGTCGATCACGATGCCGGGATCGCCGTTGATTTGCTCGATGCGTAGGGTTGCTGCGGATAGGATCTGCCGTGTGCCCTTGAGGTAGCGCAGCACGATGTCGCGGCCATACAGCGGCTTCGGCGCGGCATGAACTTTGCCACCGCCATCGGACCAGAGTTGCACGTCCTCGGCAAGTATCGATTCCAGCGCGGCCACATCACCCTTCATCACGATTTCGACGAACGCCTCGACCTTGGCCTGAGCATCGGTCGATTGGTAGCGCGGGCGGTGCTCGCTGATATGGGTTTTCGCGCGGCGGAAAATCTGGCGGCAGTTGGCGTCACTTTTTTCGACGATGGGCGCGATGTCGGCGTAGTCGTACTCGAAGACCTCGCGGAGCAGGTACACGGCGCGCTCGACAGGGCTGAGGCTTTCGAGCACAACGAGGAAGGCCATCGAGAGCGAATCGGCGAGGGTTGCATGGTCCTCTGGCCGGTCGTCGAGGATCGGCTCTGGCAACCATGGGCCGAAGTAGGCCTCGCGCTGAACTTTCGCCGAGCGCAGATGATCGAGGCAGAGGCGTGTGATGACCGTTGTCAGCCACGCGCGCGGGGTGTCGATGCTGTCGGTGGCGACGGCCTGCCAGCGCAGGTACGTCTCCTGGATCATATCCTCGGCGTTGACCTTGCGGCAGTTTCACGGACAGTTAGTTTTTCAGAGCGGTTGAACGCTCGTACTGCTCAGGGCTGAGATAGCCCAGGGTGGAATGGCGACGCTGGCGATTGTACCAGCCCATCGTGTAGGCGAAAATCGCGGTCTTAGCCTCGGCGACGGACGCGAAACGTTGGTCGGCGCACTCGGCCTTGAGCGTACCCCAGAAACTCTCCATCGCGGCGTTATCGAGACACTCGCCGCGCCGACTCATGCTGATGAGCGCCTGATGTCCATCGAGGATAGAAGTGTGGCCCCAGGCGGTGTACTGGCTGCCTTGGTCGGAGTGAAACAGTAGCCCCGCTTCGGGACGACGTTCGGTGAGCGCCATGTGCAGCGCCCGCTCGGTCAAGTCGCCCGTCATGTGTGTGTCGAGCGCCAGGCCGACGATCTTGCGCGAGTGCAAGTCGATGATCCCCGCTGCGTAGAGCCAGCCCTCGGCGGTGTCGATGTAGGTGATGTCGGCAGCCCATTTGCGATTCGGTGCCGTCGCGTTGAAATCCCGTTTCAGCCGATTCGGATACTTGAAATGGCGCGGATTCGAGCGTGTCGTCCGGGGCTTGCGCCGCCGCGAGCAGCGCGTCACCAACCCCGCCGCACGCATTAACCGTCCGATACGACGGCGACTACAGCGGATGCCCTGTGACCTCAACTCAACCTGCAAGCGCGGCGTGCCGTAGGTGGCGTGGCTCATCTGATGGATTTTCACGATCTTCTCGCTCAATGCCGCATCACGTTGGGCACGGGGACTGGGCGGACGATCCCGCCAGGCGTAGTAGCCCGACGAGGACACCCCCAGCACTTCCAGCATCCGTGTGATAGGCCACTGATCTTGATTGGCTCGGATGAA
>CAYSVE010000096.1:0-12281 GCA_964434365.1 uncultured Anaerolineaceae bacterium
ATCCCGCCACCGAACCCCCGGCCTATCCGGTGGGGGGTGGCCGTCCCCGCGCCATTGCAGACGGCCAGGAGGAACTCATCGAACCAGTGCCACCGGTGGTGTTTGGTGTGGCACGCATCACAGCCTGCCTCACCGATTTTATTATCACCGGAGGCGGTTTCATCATGCCGGGCACGATCGATGTGCGCCGCGATACCCGTAGCTACGATGACCTGGAAATGGACCGCGCGCTGCCGCGCCCAGGCCGCTAGCACATGTCTCGAATTAGGGCAATTTAGAGAGGATTACAGACAATGCAAAATGCTACCGAAATCACACGAGGATTTGTCCAACGGCTAGAGGTCGGGCGTGCTGGGTTAGTCTCCGTTAGCCTCATCGAAGTGACGGGCGCCATCCGTAATTTCGTCATCGAAGACCTCGACGCCGACCCGGAACGCTTCAACGAGCGGTTATCGAAGCTCGGTATCCTGCGCGATGCGATGGACCGCGCAGAGCCAGTCGAAATCCAACATGCGCAGGGCGAAAGTGGTGCGACGATTCTGTCGGTCGCGCGTATCACCCGCGACCAACTCGACCCGAACCAGCAGGTGGGGCAGGCGAGTGGCCTGGTGCTGAGCGTGCTGTTGCAGTCGCAGAACGGCATTTCTGGAAACACCGAGCAGCACGACATCGCAGATGTGGTGATTATCTCAGAGTCGCTGTCCCCCTTTGCGCTGGAACTCAACATGCAGGTGCCCGAGCGACATGTCGCGAGTCACCAGTTCGAGTTGCTCAACGACGCGATGCTGCACGGGCGCTATGTGCGGGTGCTCTATACTACCAGCAACAGTGATAACGTTGGGCGCCCACGCATTATCGCCGTGATGACCAATGTCACGCCCGCATTTGGGCGCGAGGGCGCCGATACCACCGAGCTTCATGGCTTTGTGGAATCCCTCAGCCTCATTCCGCTGGCCGCAGCCGCAGTGGGTACACTGGCCCATGTGCGTTTCACGACGACATTGGCCTTCGATGGGCCGGGCGGCACAGTCGGGTTGGATCCATTCATCCCGGAAACCATCGACCTACTTGTGCCGAAGGGGTCGCTGGCCTATGCGTTGTTCGAAGCGGGTCTTCGCGATAACCTGCGGATGCGTGTACAGGGCCTCACGCGGTCGCAAAAAGGTGACGACCGTCCTGAGCCGGAGCCTGGCCGTACCCCGACCAACGTTCCCGCGTCCGTCGAGGATGTGCCCCCGGCTATGGTAGCGGTGGAATCGGAGACAGGTGGCCGACGTGGCGAGGCAACAGACGCGATGGTGGAGATGGTCGAAATGGCGACAGCTCGCCGCGCCAATATGGCCACAGTCGAGCGTGCTGTGACTGTCTCGGCAAGTGCGCAGAACTTCACCCTGGTGACCGGGGCGGAACTGCTCGCACCACTGGCATCGGCCAGCCGCCCGGTGTGGGTGCTCATCTCTCGCGAGACGCTCGACTACGGCCCCGAGCAGATGCTCTGCACCCCTGGCCTGCCAACCAGTGACCTCACACCGCGCTCGCTGCGGAATATGCGCATCCCCTACCCGGCAGTTTGGAAGGGCATGGGCTGCTTCAATGCGGGGGTGTATCGCTTCCAGTTCAACCTGCAAACGGAGTTCCGTGTGCTGGTCGATGATCGCGAGTTGTGCATCTACGATACCGAGGTGGAAACCGTAAAGATCGCTCATGCCTGCCTTGGCGGCGAGCATCAGGTCTTCGTGGAGTTGTACGACTGGATTTGCGACTATAATTTTGTGATGGACGTGTACCGCATTCGCTAAGGAGCCAAACCATGACGGATAGTGACGGTAACCCGATAAACGACGCGCCGGAGGACGGCACCGAGGTCGAGCACGAACATCACGAACATAGCGGTGGTATCGCGCTCTACGGCGACCGCGAGCAGGACCCATTCCAGCACGAGTTTGCTGGGCAAATCGTTCACCGCACCGCCCCGAAGCACCCCCTGGTGCACATCGTCGGGTGGAGCAGTGACGACGAGGTTCAGATGAACCACTCCGGCACGGTTGAACTGACCAACAGCCCGGATGCGCCGCTCAATGTGCATATGACGCACGAGTTCACGAACACGCATCATCAAACGCACGAGGTGACGCTAGCCCCGGTGGACCACGCGCTTTCGGTGAACACGCAACTTCACGAGCCGATTCACCATGCCTTGCAGATGCGAACGCCACTTCAGCTTCGGTTTTGCAACATTTTCCTGGTCAAGTCGGACTACAACGTCGAAATACGGTTCGGCGATCGATCGGTGATAAACATTCGGCTGCGCGGCGCGACGACAGTCGAGCCGCAGCCGTGCGATGATGAGTGTTAGGACTGACCATGAGCGACGACGACAAACGACCACCGGAGCAAACCCCCATCGCTGGGGAGATTGCCAGTGGTATCTTCCAGATAATGAACACAGCCATGAAAATGGGCGCGAACATCACCAAGGGGGCTGCGGAGATCACCGCAGCGGGGGAGCCTGTCCAGCCGCCGAAGGGCACGGAGGATCCGATTAACTCCATGTTGCACTATGGAGCGGCGACGGTCGGCAACGTGATTCGACTGGTGTTGCCCAAACCGCAGGGCGAAGCCCCAGGTGCGCCCGCATCACCTGTATCGCAGGGTGCAACCTCACCGAGCGCGCCGCCGCAACCACAGCAAAATACGCCCACTGTGCGCCCAGGTTCAACCTTGCGCATCCCGCTCATGATCGAAAATCCGCACGCCCAGCCACAGGTCGATCAGGTTTTTCAGTGTTTGTCTATCGTGACGGAAACGCTTGCGGACGGTGACCCTTTGCGCCTGGATCATGTGCGCCTGGAGCCGCCTGTGTTAACCGTGGAGCCGAATGACTTCGAAAAGCTGACGGTTTTCGTCGATGTGCCCGAGAACGCTGCACCGGGCCTGTATGAGGTCATCATCGGCCACGAGGTCGGCGACTTTCAGATGCGCCTACCGGTAAACATCGTCGCAAATGAATAGCCACAATGCGGATGCTGCCAGACAACAAAAAAGCGACCGTCGACGGTCGCTTTTTGGATTTGCTTGGGTTGTACCTAACTAAGGATAGATATAAGGGGGATCGGGCACTTCCACAAATTCGATGGTTTGTGGGTTCAAGATAAGGGTTTCTTCACCCTCAAACGTGTCGACTGCCATGGGGCCATTTACGAGAACCCACGTGCCTTGCTCTAAATTAGCAATGTCGGTCCCCTGCATCGGCAGGCCAATCGCGGAGGCGTCGGCCACGCAACAGTTCACGGTAAAGCGCGTAAGCATCGCCATATCTGCCGGGAAGCCTGGCTCACGGTAGACAAAGCCGATGAGGCCGGCTTCGGTTCCTGCAAGTTCGTTCAAGTCCTCGGTTTGGTCCATCGCACGTAACCAGTCGAGCACATGCCACTGCAACGGGTCATCCGACGAGATGACCATGCCGTTTTCGCCACCGATTGCGCTTAAGCTCACACCGCCGTTGACTGCATCGGCACCCAGTGGCGTCGAAGTCGAAAAGAACCCGATTAACACCGGGATGGCGACAATTGCAATCACGCCCCAGTTTGCGTGCTCATGCGCATGATCGTGCTCGATGGCGTGGCCGCGGCTGGCCTGGATGAGTGTGTAGGTCATGTAGTGGGCATAGAGCAGAAATAAGCCCCCCTCCATGTGGGACAGCCAGATGAAGCGTGCATTGATGTAATTCGTCACTTTGCCACTGACGAGGTTGTAGGCGAAATACGAACTCAGCCCCAGCAGGATAGCGGCTTTTGCCCACTCTTTTCTGTCGACAGCCTCATAATCGTGGTCATGATGGTGATCGTGGTCGTGGTCGTGGTGATGGGTGTGTGTGGTTTCCATGCGCTAAATCTCCGCTCACTAGCCAATAAACAGGTTGATGAGGACACCGCTGATGAGCGTCATCAGGAAGGGCAAGAAGATCAGCAGCACGACGGTGCGCTTCTGGAAGACACCGCGGAACATCATCGTGCTCCTGATGTCTACCATCGGCCCAAACGACAGGAAGGCAACGATGCTGCCTGTCGAGAAGGTGCCCACGAACGCGAGCGCCAGGAACGAGTCTACCGTGGAGCACACGCTAAGAATGAAGGCCGGAGCCTGCATCACCAGCACCGAACTTACTGCGCCGCTGCCCAGCGATTGCAGAAAGCTCTGCGGAATTGGTGACGCTCTACAGTGGCTCGCTTAGTGAAGCCGATGGACCCGCAACCACATATGTTGAGTAAATCACGTTCAATCTGACGACCATCGTCGAAGCGCTTGGCGGTGAGGTTCAGTAGCTTGTCACGCACGTCAAGTTAGATGCGCATCGGTCGGTCAATCTGCGATAGTTGGTGGATTGCCCGACGATCATGCCGAGTTAGCCCCTCATATCCCCACTTCGGCTATACTTTCTCATTTGACTTATGTCTGACAACTATCTATACACTTCGTAGACTATTCTACGAAGTTTGCGCCGTGGAACAGAAACCCGTTCAATTTCAATCTATCCAACAACCCAGTGTTGTGGATCAAATCACAAATACCATTCGCGATGCGCTCATGCGCGGCGAGCTAAGCCCTGGGCAAAAACTGCCATCGGAACCAGAACTGGCACGGCAGTTGGGTGTGGGGCGTAGCGCTGTCCGCGAGGCGCTTAAGGTGTTGCAGGCCATCGGCGTTGTCGAGTCTCGACGGGGTAGTGGCACATTCATCGTCGAAGAACCCTCCGACCGCATGCTCAATCCGCTGTCATTCGCTATTCTGCTTGGGACGAACGTGTCGTCCGAACTCATCGAATTGCGTGTGATGATCGAAATTGGCTACTGTGAGCTTGCAGCAAGCCAGGCGACGTCCGATGATATGGACCGCATCGAAGCGGCAGCCATGAAACTGGAAAGTGCGCTTTCTTACGCCAACCACGAAGAACTGGCTCGCCTGGACCTGAATTTCCACTATGCGATTTTGGAAGCAACCCACAATCCGCTCGTTCAGAAAATCGGACGGGCTGTGGAGGAACTGTTCTTCAACTCGATCAGCAATAACTTTCGAGAAGGCGAAAATGTGAAGCAGGCCGTGGCTGCCCACAAGGACATCATCGATGCCCTGCAAAGCAAGGATTTACACCAGATTCGCACAGCTATCGTGGACAGCCTGAACAATACGCCCTGGAAAGACCAGGTTAGAACGCTGAGAAAAATACACCTAAATGGTGCGAACAATAGCTAGCAATCTGTGAAATACGAACACATTTGTGTGTTTGTGTAAACTTGTCTGACATATGACAAAATTCAGTGGGATACCCGACACGGTATGTGTCGATAATCCGAACAATCTAACTTAGCAATATTGAATTGGAGCTTTTTACAATGAATCAACTCTCTCGTCGCAATTTCCTTAAACTTGGTGGCCTGGGTATGCTCGGGGCCGCCTCCGCATTCAACCCGCTAACGAACTCCCTTGCCTTTGCACAGGGTAGCGAGATCACCCTCCAAACCTGGGGGTCGTTCATTACAACGAACAACGCACTCCTGGAAGGGGCGCTGGCAACCTGGGCGAGCACCAACGACGCTAGCGTGAACATCAACTTCACCGGCTTCGATGCCCTCGCGGATACGCTCGCCACCGCTGCCGCCACGGGCGCCGGTCCCGATGCCATCATGATGCTGCACGCTCGTCCTCACCAATTTGCCGAGGCCCTGGTCGACGTCAGCGATGTCGTCAATGAAATTGGTGAGGCCAACGGTGGTTGGTTCGGGGTGGCCGAGGAAGCCTGCATGGTAGACGGTGTATGGCGCGCGGTTCCGTTCTTCGTTGCAGCCCACGCGATGGTTTACCGCGAAGACCTGTTCGCAGAAGTCGGGTTCGACAGCTTCCCCGAAACGTACGACGACTTGCTCGTCGCCGGTACGGCCCTCAAGGCAATGGGCATGCCGTTGGGCTTCTCGCTGGGCCGTGCCGACGGTGACGGCAACAACTTCGTCTTCAGTGTGCTGTGGTCGTTCGGTGGTGCAGTGACCGATGCCGACAACAACATCGTGCTCGACTCGCCAGAAACGCGTATGGCGCTGGAGTATGTGCAGCAACTCTACAACGACGCGATGGACCCCAATGTCGCTACATGGGACGACGGTGCCAACAACCGCGCCTTCCTCGCGGGTGAGGTGTCGTGCACCAACAATGCGTCGAGCATCCTGTGGGCCGGTCGTCGCGATGGGGTCGAGTTCATCGAGAGCGTGAACCACGCCCTGTACCCGGCTGGCCCCGCTGGGCGCAACCAGTTCGGTCAGGTTCATAGCTACGGCATTTTAAACAGCAGCGAAAATGTGGACGCCACCAAGGAAATGCTGCGCTTTATCAATAGCGATACGATTTGGCAATTGCTTGGTGCCGACGGCTTCGCCTTCCTGTATCCAATGTTCCGCAGCCTGGAAGATGACGAAAGCATGGCATGGAACGCCGACGAAAAACTGACCGCGTTCAAGGGTTTGGCAGAGGACGTTCATACGCATGGTTGGCCGGCTAGCCCGAGTGCTGCGGCGAGCCAGGTGGCCAGCGACTTCGTGCTGAGCGATATGTTCGGCAGTGTGGCCGTTGGTGCTGCGTCTATCGACGAAGCGATCGAAACCGCTATCGAACAAATTGAAGATATCTACGACAACGCCTAAACTTGTCACAACGATGCGCCGCTCTTTGAATAAAGAGCGGCGCTCTCCAAATAGTGTTATGGAAAAATACGATGCAACGAACTGAACCGCTTCTGTCGACACGCCCAAATCACCATCAATCGGGCTTTCGAGCGCGCTTGCGGCGTTGGTCAGACGATGAGCATCGGCTAGGGTACTTGATGGTGACCCCAGCACTGCTGTTGCTTATCGTTATGGTGGCTTATCCATTTGTTCTCTCGATCTGGCTTGGTTTTACCGATACCCGCATCGCGCAGGAAGCTACCGGCAACTTTATTGGCCTGGAAAACTACGTCGATCTTATCGACCGCACCGTTTTTCGCGAGAAAGTTGTCGTCAACACGATTCTTTACACGGTTGGGGCTGTGCCACTGAAGTTGGTGCTCGGCATGGTTCTGGCGTTGCTGCTCAACCGACAATTTCCACTACGAAACCTCATCCGCGGATTGATGCTACTGCCATGGGTAGTACCGACCTCGCTTAGCATGATCGTGTTTCTGTGGCTGTTCGAGCCGACTTTTAGCGTGCTGAATTACCTGCTCGAAGGAGCTGGTTTTGAGCCAGTCAATTGGCTTGGCACGCCATCGACTGCGCTATTCTCCGTAATGATGGTGAACGTATGGCGCGGCACGCCGTTCTTCGGCGTGATTTTGCTTGCAGCATTGCAGGGTGTCCCGAACGATCAGATCGAGGCGGCGCGCATCGACGGCGCAAATACCATCCAACGCTTCTGGTATATCACCATTCCGGCGATTATGCCTGTAATCGTCGTTTCGACGCTGTTCTCGCTGGTGCGCACCTTCGCAGAGATGGAAATCGTGTGGATTTTGACGAAGGGTGGGCCGTTCAACAGTACCCACATGATCGGCACGTATGCATATCAACTCGCTATCAAAAACGCCAATATCGGTGAAGGTGCAGCGGTGTCGTTGTTCTTCTTCCCTGTGATGGTGGTCATCGTCTGGTTCCAATTGTGGTATTTGCAGCGGAGGAATGCGTAATGGCGGCTGTACAACAAACGCCGAAGTTTGGTTCGCTGCGGCAGGATCGTCGTTTCCAGTCTGGCATTTGGGGCACGCTCGGTTATATTGCCCTGGCACTCTTCATCGTTATCTGGCTGTTTCCTATCTTCTGGATGGTTGTGACAAGCACCAAGCCAAACACCGAAATCACGATGAACATTGCGCCGTTGGGCGTGCAGGAACCGACGCTGGATAATTTCACCTATCTGTTCGATGCCGACAATCGCGTCGATTTCGTGCGTTGGTCGTTCAACAGTTTGCTGGTTTCCGTCCTGACGACGGTTCTGTCAGTCGTTGCGGGGACTATGGCGGCATATGCCCTGGTGCGCTACAACATCGTCGGGCGGCAGGCGATGGGCCTGGGTATTTTTGTGACGTACTTGCTGCCGCAAACGCTACTGTTTATCCCGATGACCTTCATCGTGCGACAGCTTGGGCTTTACGACAACTTGTTCGCACTGGTGCTTGTTTACCCCACAATGATGGTGCCATTTTGTGTGTGGCTGATGATGGGGTACTTCCGCGCGATCCCTGACGATATGGAAGCATCGGCACGAGTGGATGGCGCGACGCGCTGGCAAGCTTTCTACATGATCGCCATACCACTGGCACGCCCAGGCATTATCAGTGCGAGTATTTTTACGTTCACACTCTCGTGGAGCGAGTTTCTGTACGCACTCGTTCTGTTACCGTCCTCGACCAACCAGACCATCCCGATCGGCGTGCCCAATGCGCTCTCTAGCGGCGATGTGTTCATCTGGGGGTCGTTGATGGCTGCCGCCCTGCTGGGGTCGTTGCCGGTTGTGTTGGTTTATGCGTTTTTCATGCGGTATTTTGTTAGCGGTATGATGGTAGGCGCGGTGAAAGGCTAACAACTATGCTGAAACGATTCGACCACCTGGCAATCGCCGTGCGCGATACCGAGGACGCGCTCAAACTCTACCGGGACAAACTCGGCCTCCCGGTTGTGTTCAGCCAGGAACACCCTGACCAACCGTTGTTGATGACGCACCTCGATATGGGGAACGCGCATCTCCAGTTGATACAGCCGCTGACGGATGACCACCCCGTCGCAAAATGGCTGGACGAACACGGCGAAGGGTTGCACCACTTCTGCTTTTATGTGGATGATGTTGCCGAGGCGCTCGACGCACTCCCCGACCGTGGGCTCGAACCGATGAACCCCACACCCGGCGGTGGCCCAAACGGGAGGAAGGCGGGCTTCATTGCACCGTCGACAACCAACGGGGTGATGGTCGAGTTGACATCGGACCCGCAAGAGACCGACTAATGATGCGCCAGAACAAGGCTGAGGTGTTCGACAGCCTGCCGAACCCGATTACCGAAGATTTGATGCCGCGGATACGCGCTGCGCTGCAACAACGCGGGGATAAGGTCGTGATTTTGGACGACGACCCCACCGGCACGCAAACCGTTCACGATGTAGCGGTGTTGACGGCGTGGGATGGTGAGATGCTGACGGAAGCACTCGAAGACCCGTCTCCGGCGGTGTTTATCTTGACGAACACGCGCAGCATGGAACCGGCGCAGGCTGAAGCCCTAAATCGTGAAATTGCGACCAACCTGCGCGCCGCATCGGTGCAAACAGGACGCGGATTTGTGGTTATCAGCCGCAGCGATAGCACCCTGCGCGGCCACTTCCCGCTAGAGACGGACGTGCTGGCAGTGCTCAGTGATGAACCGGTAGACGGGGTGCTCATTATTCCAGCCTTTATGGCCGGTGGGCGCTACACCATCGACAGTGTGCACTACGTTGCCGAGGGTGATTCGCTCATCCCTGCGGCGGAAACGCCCTTTGCGAAGGATGCCGCGTTCGGCTATCAATCCTCGGGTTTACGCGAGTGGATCGCCGAAAAAACAGATGGCGCGGTCGCCGCGGGTGATGTCGTCGCAGTGAGAATCGCCGATATTCGCACCGGTGGCGTAGAGCGCGTTGCCGACAAGCTCACCACCCTGGAGAAGCGTGCCTACTGTGTCGTCGATGCGATCGATGAACGTGATCTTGAGGTCGTTGTGCTGGCGACGATTCAGGTGGAAGCACAGGGCAAGCGACTGTTGTATCGTACGGCTGCGAGCTTCGCTGCGCTGCGCGCGGGTATTGCACTACGCCCGATTCTGACATCGAACGAACTCCAGAACGACCGCGATGGCGGCGGGTTGGTCGTTGTCGGGTCGTATGTGCCGAAGTCGTCGAGCCAGTTGGACTATTTGCTGAACAACACCGCAGTCGAGCGCGCTGAGGTGAATGTGCCTGCCCTATTGCACGATGAAACTCAAGCAGAGGAAATTCGGCGCGTGGTGACCTACGCAACCCCCCTGCTAAACGCCGGAAAGACGGTTGTGTTGTACACTAGCCGCACGCTCATCACGGGCGACGATGCTGCCGATAGCCTGCGCATCGGCAACCGCATTTCCGAGAGCCTTGTGCAAATTACAGCGCACTTGCAGGGCGCTGCGCGTTACATCGTCGCAAAGGGTGGCATCACATCGAGTGACCTCGCCACGAAAGCACTGAAGGTTCGGCGGGCGCAGGTAATGGGGCAGGTGCTGCCGGGCATTCCGGTTTGGGACCTCGGTAGTGATTGTGCCGAACCGCACCTCACCTATGTGGTGTTTCCGGGGAATGTGGGCGGGGTCGAGGCAATTGCTGAAGGTGTCGCGAAGTTCGAGGGGGGTGGGTGATGCTAGCCGACACGGCCAAGCTACTTGCGGCGGCACAATCTGGAGGATACGCAGTTGGTGGCTTCAACGTCTACAACCTCGAAGGGGTGAAGGCCGTTGTCGCCGCCGCTGAGGAGAATCGCAGCCCGGCATTGCTACAGGCTCACCCCGGCGCGCTGAACTATGGCGGCGAGCCACTGCTTGCCCTGTGTCTCAGCGCGGCAGAGCGTAGCCCGATGCCGATTGCCGTTCATCTGGACCATTGCTCGGACGGCCATATGATCGGCAGGGCACTTGAGCTGACGTTACCGTCCGTAATGGCCGATGGCTCGCACCTCGACTACGAGGCCAATGTCGCCTTCGTTCGACGCGCAGTCGCCGAGGCAAAAGCCGTGGGAGCCGCTGTCGAGGGGGAGCTTGGGCGCATCAGCGGCACCGAGGATGGTCTGACGGTGGATGTCATCCACGCCCGCATGACCGACCCCACACAGGCGGTGAATTTCGTCGAAGAGACGGGTGTGGATATGCTGGCAGTCTGCATCGGCAATGTGCACGGACGGTACCCGTTCCCGCCGAAACTCGATTTCGACCGGCTTGCTACAATTCGCGAGCAAGTTCGTGTGCCGCTCGTCTTACATGGCGCGTCCGGCCTGCCCGATGAGCAAGTTAAGCGGTCGATCGAACTGGGGGTGTGTAAATTCAATGTGAACACTGAGGTGCGCCGCGCGTATCTGGGTGCTCTGCAACAAGCATACGCCGACGAACTTGATTTGGACCTTGTGCCGCTGATGACACGCACGCAAGCGGCCATGCAATCGGTGGTTACACAAAAGATGCAGCTGTTTGGCTCTGCCAATCGAGTAGCTTGATTCGTTTAGCTTGGGTGGATAAAAATGCGATTAGAGGGAAAAGCCGCAGTTGTCACAGGTGCGGCTCAGGGGATCGGAAAAGCAATCGCCGTACAAATGGCGAAAGAAGGGGCGTCGGTCGTCATCGCCGATATAGATGCCGAACGGGGCGCACAAACGACAAAAGAGATCAACGAAACCTACGCCGACAAAGCGCTTTTTTTAACGACAGACGTTTCGCAGAAAGCGCAGGTCGATGCAGCTGTGGATACTGCAATCGAGCAGTTCGGCAAGCTAGACATTATGGTGAACAACGCCGGTATCATCATTCGCGATAGTGTGCTCGAAACACAACCCGACGACTGGAATCGTGTGTTTGCCGTGAATGTGAATGGTACCTACCACGGGACGCTCGCTGCCGGTAAACACATGGTCGAGCGGGGTGAGGGCGGGCACATCCTCAACCTTGCCTCGCCGAACGGCATCGTGGGTCTGTACGACCGCTCGTGTTATGCAGCGACGAAAGGGGCCATCATGGCCTATACCCGTTGCTGTGCAACCGAGTTCGGGCAGTACGGCATCCAGGTAAATGCACTGGCGCCCGGCTTCACCAACACCGAAATCAACGCCACGTTTTTTAATCCACAGGTATTGCAGTCGCTGCATTTTCGGGTGCCGGTAAACCGCGTGCAAGAGCCTGAAGAGGCCGGGCGCAGTGCTGTCGCCATCGTCTCTGGTGATTTCCCATACATGACCGGGCAAATTATCTATGTCGATGGTGGCTGGACGGCCTGTGATATTGACTACGGCAAACTGGGAGAGCTCTTTGGACGCGCGAGTAATTGACCTGACGCTGCCATTTGCGCATGGTCGACCCGGGGTTGAGTTCGAGCCAGCCCTCACCATTGCGGAGGCCGGGTTCAACACCACGACACTGCATATTTACAGCCACGCCCTTACCCACATGGATGCCCCCAAGCACTTCATCGAGGGGGGCGATGCCATCGAGACGATTTCGC
>CAYSVE010000097.1:0-12273 GCA_964434365.1 uncultured Anaerolineaceae bacterium
GTTCGGCACGAGGGGTTGGTTGCGGTGGCGGTTTTTCTCCCACGGCAATGTGCGGATGTCCTCTGCATCGGGCGGCAGCGCGAGCAGTAACTCGTTGCTAATGGCGTTGTCGTCCCAGCCGGTTTCGAGCACGACGAGGTCGCCGGGGGTGTATTCCGCGGCGACGGTCTCCGCTGCGCGGTGATAATCGAGCCGGGGCTGAATCAGCGGCGGGGTAATCAGCATCACCGCCAGCGCGAAACCCGTAAACGTCAGCCGATCCGGGCGCGCGAGGGGCAGCAGCACCCGGGCGGCGACCAGCGCCAGCGCAGGCGTGATGTACACCAGCGTCCGTGCAGAAAGTGACCCCACGCGGATGTTCAGCAGGGCCAGCGCGACGAAAATACCGCCGCCCCACAACACCACGTACAGCCTATCGACGCGGAAGGGCCTCAGCGCACGCGCTGCCCCCAAAAGGTACAACCCGCCCAGCAGCGCCACCCCACCACCGAACAGCAAATCGGCCAGTTGCAGCAGTTGCGCGGGTGTGCTCAAGAAGGTGCCCGGCGCAGCCGTGATGCCCCCGCCAAGGATGTCCAGTTGGTAGCGCGCGATTATCACCAGCCAGGGGGCGTATGTGAGGGCGGCCCCGGCCCAGGCTGCGAGCAGCCGCCCGCGGGTGTGCCAGGTGCCGAACACAAGCCCAACGCCGACCTGCACGAGAATCGGCACGGCGGCGAAGTACAGCGTGTACATCGCCGCGCTTACGCTGAGGCCGTATGCGACCACGCGTGGCCACGACGGGCGGGCCATCACCCGCAGAAAAAGCAGTGATGTGAGGCAAACTGCCGTCAGCAGCGGGCCGTAGTGCCGAATTTCCTGTGTGTAATACACCGCGACCGGCGTCACCGCGAACAGCAGCGCGCCGAAGATCGCGGTGCGCCCGAATACATCCGCGCCGAGGCGGTACGTCGCGGCGACGGCGAGCACGCCCAGCAGCGCCGCCGGGAGGCGCATCGCGAGGCGGCTGAGGCCCGCTGCACGGCTCCAGTAGGCGAGGAGCAAAAAGTACCCTGGCGGGTGCCGGTCGTGCCCCACTTTGTCGACCACCGCGCCGACCGTCGGCTCGCTGACGGCCCATGTCGTCCAGCCTTCGTCCGTCCACACAGGGAAGTCGTTGAGGCCGATGAGGCGCACCGCCGTCGCCAACAGGAGGATCATAATAATGGGTAGCACGCCGAAGATCGACCGCGCGGGTTTACCCGGTACAGCGTTGTCGTCGTAGCTTGTGTGCGGCATGTCGGTGATCCTTCGGCATTCCTGTCATCTTCGCGGTATCCGCGAGCCAACCCCTTGGTTTTACTCCTGCCGGGTCGGCTGCACAATACCCGGCATGGGCACCATGCGAGAGCCGCGCCCGTTGACGTTGACAACGGCGCGCCTTCCACATAGCATTATCGGCGTCTACAAGCATGGAGTGTGCGCGCCGATGACCATCACCACCAAACAAACAGCCCCCACCCGGTGGCAAAACTTCTCTAATCGGCTCCGCCGAACCTTCGGCTGGCTGCTGACGATTCGTATGGTGGGTATTCTGCTGCTGTTGGGGTCGTTTATCGTGGGGACCGGTGGCTACATCATCGAGCACGAGGCGTTTAACCTGCGTACCCTCGTCAACGACTTTTACGCCAATATCGCTTCGGAACTCGCCAGCATCGCTATCACGGTCCTCATCATCGATAGCCTGTACCAGCAGCGACAGGTCAAACAGGAGAAGGAACGGCTCATCCGCCAGATGAGCAGCACCGAGCGCGGCCTCGCCCTGCAAGCCGTCGAAGAGTTGAAGGCACTCGGTGCGATCAAAGATGGGTCGCTCGCACGGGCCGATCTCGAAGAAGCTAACCTCGAAGGCGCGCGGCTGGGCCATGCCGATTTAGAGGGTGCGCGCATGGATTTCTCCAATTTGAGCGAGGTATACCTGTACTTCGCCAACCTGGAAGGCGCCGACATGAGCGGCGTCGACATGCGCAAGGCGGTGCTCATCGGGGCGAACCTGCACCGCGCCGATATGATCGCCGTGAAGTTCCAGGGGGCGCTGCTCTCGGAGGCCGACCTCTCCGAGGCCATCATCGACAAAGCGGAATTCGACGAAAACACGCTGCTGCCCGATGGTAGCAAATGGACCCCGGACACCGATATGCGCCGCTTTACCGATCCCCATCACGCCGAGTTCTGGCGGTCTTCGCTGCCGGAGTCTCCGGCGTATGGGGATCGAATCGGACGCCGGACCTAGCGCCACACGACGAGCGCGCGCATGTCCTCGCGGTTGTTGAAGGCCTCCACCGCAGCCGCCTCGTCGGGCGTGCAATCGAGCAAAATTTTGATTTCGGCGTCGCGCTTGAGGCCGGCGATGGCGCATAGCACGCCGACGATGCGCCCCTGGCCCAGCGACTCGCGCCACACATCGATGCCGCCACCGTCGGCGCTGCTGGTGCCCTCCAGGTACCCGTAGTCCATCGGGTAAATAGTCCCCGGCCAGTTGGGGTGTTCGGCCCCGGCTGCCTGGTCGATCTTCACGGGGTGCGCTGCCAGCAGCCTGTCGAGCGCATCCCAGAAGGTACGGTCGGTCATCGCAGGCATATCTGGCGTCCCGGCGTCCCGGGTGGGTCGAAGCCCGACGGCAGCGGCACATCTACCTCGGTCGGCTCATTGAAGTGGGTGTAGAAGAAGTTCTCCTCCAGCACCTGCTGGCCGCCCACACCGCGCACATGGCGCAAAAACCCCCGCGCTAGTTGATGCTGTTCGTCGCTGGTGTTTTCGCCATCGAGGGCATACATGTACAACGGCCTCTGCAACGAACTCGGGTAGCGGTTCAAATCGACCTCCTCGCGTAACGGGTTCACTGACGACTCATCGCCCTGCAATATCGAGAGCACGCGCAAATACTGCGGCGGCTGGGTACTCATCCACGCTGCGCTTACCCAGTACAGCGACCCACGCGCGCTGAGCGTGCGGTCCAGGCAGTCGTCGTTGCTATCGCAGAAGACGTAGTTCGCGCCGGGCGGGAAGTTGGTCGCGCCACGGCTGTCGTAGTTGGCGATCTGCCGCAGCACGACATCGGTGGTGCCGCTGCCCTCGCGCACGAGGATGCTCACGGGGTACTCGAAGTCGGTACTCAGTTCGCCCCAACTGAAGGTGCGCCCGTTCAGCAGGCCGCTAAGTACCGGGCGTGTGACGACGGTCACCGGGTTGTTGATGTCCGTCACGAAGACGATGATGTCGTAGCCGATTTCGGCAGCGCAGTGCACGGCGACGCCGCCATCGGTCAGGCTCGCCTGCTGGCGTTCGTCCATGGCTTCACTCATCGCGAGGACGTGGGCGCAACCGCCATCGGCGGCGAGGCGCAGCCCGGCGGTAGAGCCGGTCGGGTTGATGCGCACACGCACATCGTGGCTTTCCTCGAAGGACGCTGCCCAGGCTTCGGCCATGCCCAGCCCCTCACCGAGGATGGTATCGCTGCCCACGACGCACAGCTCCGGGTAAAAAATACTCCGAAACTCCTGAAAGGTATTCACCGCTTCGCCGAGGTCGGCGGCGGCACCGATGAGCGACCCGAACAATGAGCCGAGGAACACCAGCACGGCGGTGCTAAGGCGGAACTGCCGCTGCACCTGCCCGGTGAGCGTTTCCACCTGTTCGAGTTCGGCCTCGGCTTGGTCCACTTCGGCCTGCACGGTTTCCACCTTAGCCTCCACCTTGGTGAGTTCGGCCTGCATCTCATCGAAGGTGCGCGGCATCGGGTCGATGCGTTCGAGGGTGGCTAACATTTTCTTGGCGTTCGGGTTGTCGCCCATCGAGAGGAGAATCTGACGGGCACGGCTGTATTTTTCCGCCAGGATGAGCTTTCTGGCGCGATCGAGCTTTTCTTTGTCGTCCATGCTTGCTCCTGATAATAAAGTTCCAGCTTAAAGCCAGCGTAGCACACATCGTAATTTGTGACCCCCCAGGATATGGGGCAATGGGTGTAACGTTTGGGGTTTCTCACGGAGCACCGAGGCTCGCGCGGTATCCTCTGCCGCGTTATGCTCTTTGGGTGATATTGGTTTTTCGGGAGAGAACACACCATGCAAACGCGCAAACTCGGACGCACCGGCTATAACGTGACGGAAGTCGGCTTTGGCACGTGGAACATCGGCGCTGGCTGGGGGCCAGTCAGCGAGGAAGACGGCATCGCAGCCGTGAAATCTGCGTTGGATGCGGGCATTACCTTCATCGACACAGCCGACGTGTACGGCGACGGCAAAAGCGAGACGTATATCGCCAAGGTCCTGGCCGATGTCTCGCCACACGACCGGCCCGTAGTCGCCACGAAGGCCGGGCGCTTCCTCAACCCGCACGTCGCCGAGGCGTACAACCGCGAGAACCTCACCAAGTTTGTCGAGGACAGCCTGCGCCGCCTGGAGGTCGAGGCGCTGGATTTGGTGCAGCTTCATTGCCCGCCCACGCCTACCTACTATCAGCCAGAGACCTTCGAGGCGCTGGAGGAAATGAAGGCCGCCGGGAAGATTCAGCACTATGGCGTGAGCGTAGAAAAAGTCGAGGAGGCGATCAAGGCTATCGAGTACCCCGGCGTCGAAACCGTGCAGATCATCTTCAACGTGTTTCGGCATCGCCCGGCAGACCTGTTCTTCGAGCAGGCCAAAAAGCGCGATGTTGGCGTCATCGTGCGGGTGCCGCTCGCGAGTGGGTTGCTGAGCGGCAAAATGAGCGCCGACACGACCTTCACCGAGGATGACCACCGCAACTTCAACCGCCACGGCGACGCCTTCGATGTGGGCGAGACGTTCTCCGGCGTGCCCTTCGAGCGTGGGCTGGAGGCCGTGGAGGTGCTGCGGAGCATCGTGCCGGAGGGTATGACGATGGCCCAATTCGCGCTCCGCTGGATACTCATGTTCGATGCGGTATCGGTCGTGATACCGGGGTCCACCAAGCCGGAGCACATCCGCGCGAATGTGGAAGCGGCGGCGTTCGCGGCCTTCACGGGCGAGCAAATGGCGGCCATCCGCAAGGTGTACGACGATTACATCTACGAGTCGGTGCATCACCGCTGGTAGGGTGGTTTTTGTCGGGACAGGTCGGTGACCTGTCCCCAATAATGCCCACCTAGAGCGGCACGGTGTCACCCGCCACCGACCCCCATACGCGACGATGTACCCTGCTACATCGGCGGAAATACAGGCCTGTAGGCGGCGCTACGCACCTGCGCTTTTTTGTCGATTGCCCCTGAATTCATCATTAATCCGCAAAAAAAGATCATCCCGCAGCCGGATTCATCACCCGCGCCGTTGTGCAATCCCTTAAATTGTGCATAATATTAACTGTGTGATGAAAGATCATCTGCCATCGTGCAGACGAGTAAATTCACGGTATGTAGCTTGTTACCTGCCCTAAAGCGGGCAGTTATCATCATCTGGAAACGGGCGTGGCCCGGCTAGAGGTATTTTCGCGGCCTGTATTTATTGCTGATTTGGGCCGAAACAACTACCCCATAGCGCGCTCAGGCGCGTGCCTCACCTAACGGCACGGTGCCTGTTTTGTGCATCCAGTACAGCCGTGGTGATCCTTGAGAGGCTGTGAATGGGCAAAATTACCGCGCTGGAAATCCAAAAACGCGATAAAGAGCGCGTAAACGTCTATATCGACGGGGCGTTTGCCTTTGGCTTAAACCTGATGGACGCCGCCGCCCTCCACAAAGGGCAAGACCTCACCGAGGCCGAAATTAGGGCCTTGCAGGAGCAAGACGCCATCGTCAAAGCTGTCGACCGCGCCGCGCGCTTCCTCAGTTATCGCCCTCGCAGCACTGCCGAAGTGCGGCAGAACCTCCTCAAAAAGGATGTCTCACCTGCGGTGACAGAAGCGGCCATCGCCCGTATGGAAAGCCTCGGCTACCTGGACGATGCTGCATTTGCCCGTTACTGGGTCGCCAACCGCGATGCCTTCAAGCCGCGCAGTCCGCTCGCGCTTCGCAGCGAACTCCGGCAGAAGGGCGTTCCCGACGCGGCCATCGACGCCGCCCTGGCCGACTACGACGCCGACGATGCCGCATACCGCGCCGCCCATAAACGCCTTGGGCGCTACCGGGGCACCGACGAAGCGACATTCCGTAAAAAATTGGGGGCCTTCCTCCAACGGCAGGGCTTTGGATACGAACAAATCAATGACGTGCTACATCGCTTGCTGGAAGAAATAAACGAAACCGACCCGGACTACTTCCCACAAGACGAGTAGCCACCACCACGAAAGGAGGATCATCTGCCGTGTAGGCAGATGAACGCACATGCTAGAGTTAATTTTTGCCGTCATTGGCCTGGCGGTCGGGGCGGGGGTTGGCATCTATGTGTATGACAACCGCCAGAAGAACCAGGGGCGCAGCCGTGTTACCCTAGCCGAGGAAGAGGCGCGTACGATCGTCAATGACGCCGCCGACGAGGCCCGCGAGACGGTGCGCACCGCCGAGGCCGAGGCCAAGGAGATCATCGAGGAGAGCGAGACGACCGCCCGCCGTCGTCGCCGCGACCTCGACCGTGAGGACGAGCGGCTGCAACGTCGCCGCGATGAACTCGACAAACGCTACGAACGCCTTGAGACCCGCGAGACCAACCTCAACAAGCGGCAATCTCGGCTAGATAAGCGCGACAACGAGTTGCAGAAGTTGGAGGCCCAACGCACCGAAGAACTGACGCGCATCGCGCAGATGACGGTGGACGAGGCCCGCGCCGAACTGCTCGAAACCACCGAGGCCGAGGCCCGCCTCGACATGGCGCGCATTATTCGGCAGGTGGAAAGCGAGGCCCGCGAAGAAGCCGACCGGCGTGCCCGCGACCTCATCGCGCTGGCGGTGCAGCGCCTTGCGAGCGAGCACGTCAGCGAGATCAGCGTGAGTGTGGTCCCCCTGCCCGCCGATGAGATGAAGGGCCGCATCATTGGCCGTAACGGGCGCAACATCCGCGCCTTCGAGCTGGCGACGGGTGTCGATGTCGTCGTCGACGACACGCCGGAGGCCGTGACCATCAGCAGCTTCGACCCGGTGCGGCGCGAGGTCGCCAAACGCGCGATGTCCAAGCTGGTGACCGATGGGCGCATCCACCCGGCGCGCATCGAAAAACTGGTCTCCGACGCGCGCGATGAAGTCGAAGTCATCGTGAAGGAGGAAGGTGAGGCCGCCGCCTACGAAACGGGCGTCCACGGCTTACACCCAGAAATTCTGAAGCTGTTGGGCCGCTTGAAGTTCCGCACCAGCTACGGCCAGAACCAGCACGCCCACGCCATCGAAACGGCGCACATCGCGGGGATGATCGCCGCCGAACTGGGTGCAAACGTCGATTTGGCGAAGGCCGGTGGTCTGCTGCACGACATCGGCAAGGCAGTCGACCACGAAGTGGAGGGGACGCACGCCATCATCGGGGCAGACTACGCCAAGCGCTATGGTGTGCCCGACGACATCGTGAACTGTATCGCCAGCCATCACCACGAGGTGGAGCAACTATGCGTGGAGGCGTATATCGTCGAAGCGGCGGATGCCATCAGCGGGGCGAGGCCGGGTGCTCGCCGCGAAAGCCTGGAGGCGTACATCAAGCGGGTGAAAATGCTGGAGGAGATTGCGACGAGCTTTAAGGGCGTACAGCAGAGCTACGCGCTCCAGGCGGGCCGCGAGGTGCGCATTATCGTGCGGCCCGATGCCGTCGACGACTTAAGTGCGATGCGTCTGTCGCGCGACATCGCCAAGAAGATCGAAGAGACGATGCAGTACCCTGGACAGATCAAAGTACAGGTCATCCGCGAAACGCGTGCCGTCGAGTACGCGAAATAACACCCACCGGGCGGATTTCGGTCCGCCCATCTTTCACTTCGCCACGCATGGGTAATTTTGTAGGGGGATGAGTGGTGTTTGCTTCTTTTGACCCCGGTAGGACTCGAACCTACAACCAGCGGATTAAAAGTCCGATGCTCTGCCATTGAGCTACGAGGCCGCGTATAGTCCAGTATTCTACTCCCCCACGCGCGGAATTCAAGCGTCAAGGCGGTGAGAAACGCCTGAGCTGAGTGTGCTTGCCCTTGGCGATAAGACCGTGCACAAACTGATGGAACATGGAACAGGCCCCCAGCTAAGCGCCAAGCTAAACTACAACCTTGCGCAAATCGTCACACAAAAGATGCTCGCGATGATGTAATTGCTGAGGGGCGCAGCCAGTAGTGCTCCGCCCCTACAATCCAGCCCCGGCCCACGATATGATAGCTTCACTTACCGTACCACAAGAGGCCACGCAACAATGGGCAAGTACAACTTCCAATGGGATGACCCCTTTTTACTCGAAGACCAGCTAAGCGACGACGAAAAAAACATTCGCGATGAGGCGCGCGACTACGCCCAAACCCACCTCGCACCGCGCATCATCGAGGCGGCCCGTAACGAGGAAGCCCACCCGGAAATTTACCCCGAGATGGGGGCACGCGGTTTGCTGGGCCTCACCTTCCCGGCGAATGTGGGTGGGCGGAACGCGAACTACGTTGCCTATGGCCTGGTTGCCCGCGAGATGGAACGCGTCGACAGCGTGTACCGCACCATGCTCAGCGTGCAGTCCTCGCTGGTGATGTACCCCATCTACGCCTTCGGTAGCGGCGCCCAAAAACAAAACTACCTCGGCCCCCTGGCACGCGGCGAAAAAATCGGCGCGTTTGGCCTCACCGAACCCAACGCCGGCAGCGACCCCGCCGGGATGACCACCGTCGCCGAAAAAATCGATGGCGGCTACCGCATCAACGGGCACAAGCGCTGGAGCACCTCCCCCGTCGCCGATACGTTCGTCATCTGGGCAAAAAGCACGGCTCACGACGGCAAAATTCGCGGCTTCATCCTAGACCGCGCGATGAAGGGCTTGTCGACGCCGCTTATCAAGGGCAAGCTCGGGTTCCGAGGCGTGCCCTCCGGCGAAATCGTTATGCAAAACGTCGATGTTTCGGAGGACTGCCTGCTGCCCGCCGCCGAGGGCATGAAGGCTCCCTTCGAGTGTTTGAACCGTGCGCGCTACGGTATCGCCTGGGGGGTGATGGGCGCCGCCGAGGCCTGCTGGCACGCCGCCCGCGAATACACCATCAACCGTGAGCAGTTTGGGCGTCCGTTGGCGGCGACGCAGCTTATACAGAAGAAACTCGCCGATATGCAGACAGAAATCGCGCTGGGGTTGCAGGGGGCGCTGCGGGTGGGCCGCCTGTTCGATGCCAAGCAGTTCGCGCCGGAGATGATTTCGCTCGTCAAGCGAAACAATTGCGGCAAGGCGCTCGATATTGCGCGCGTGGCGCGCGACATGCACGGTGGCAACGGCCTGCTGGAGGATTATCACGTGTTTCGGCATATGGGCAACCTGGAAACCGTGAACACCTACGAGGGCACACACGACATCCACGCGTTGATTCTGGGCCGTGCGCAGACGGGCATACAGGCGTTCGGATAGCGCCACCGCATGAAGATTGGCCTGTGTTCGGACGTACACGGCGACCTCGACGGCCTGTACAAAGCGCTCGATTTGTTCGAGCGCGAGCACTGCGACCATGTGCTGTGTGCCGGTGACCTCGTCGACAAGGGACCGCATGGCGATACCGTTGTGCGTGCCATTCGTGGGCGGGGCATCCCCACGGTGCGGGGCAACCACGACAAACACGCCGAACGATCACAGGCCATCGCCAGAGAGTTTCCCGACCTGCCGATCGAACCGGTGAGCGACGAAACCGTCCTGTAGATGCGCGATTTGCCGCAGGAACTGCGGTTCGAGTGGGGCGGGGTAAGCCTGCTGATGGTCCATGCCAACCCCTGGCACGACGATAGCGTGCATATCACGCCGTATCGGCCCAAGCAGTTGTTTCTGTTCATCGAAGAGGAAGCCGACGCCGATGTTGTCGTGTTGGGGCACAGCCACACGCCGTTCAATGTGTGCTGCCGCAGCACCACGATTGTGAACCCTGGCTCGGTGTGGCAGAACCGGAACCTAGAGGTGCCCACTGTCGGTGTGCTGGACCTCGTCACGCGGGCGTTCAGGCTCTACAACGTCGACAGCGGGAAACAAGTCCCGCTGCCGCGCATCGAGCACGAGTGTGCCTTAGTTGCGACCCGTGACCGCGGGGAGGTAGGCCACCAGCTTGTCGAAGGACTGGTTCCAGCCCCCGTTTGCGCCGTCGGCGTTGCCTGGCAACCCGGCATGCGTCATCGTCATTTTGGTGCGACCACCGAGGTCTTCTAGCTGCACAGTGACCACGGTATTGTGCGGATACCCCGCCTGTTGGACGACGTTACCGTGTTCATCGGCCATGCTCTCGGTGTAGACGAGGCGCGTGGTTGGCGAAATTTCGGTGAACTCGCCGGTCGTCCAGATTGTCATGGTGCCGTCTTCTGTGGGTACTTCCATGCAAACGAGGCGCTTGCCGCCGACCTGCACGTCCATTTGGGCGACGGGCACGCTGAAGCCCTCTGGCCCATACCATTGCTTAAAGTGCTCCGGCTGCGTCCACAGTTGCCAAATGAGGTCGACCGGGGCGTCGAATGTGCGCTCGATGGCGACAGTGTTCTCGGAGATGGTGTTGTCAGTCATTGTCTTGCTCCTTGGGTGGTTCGTTGTCGTTGGTCTTCAGTTGGTCGATGTAATCTTGCATGCGATTGAAGCGTGCCTCCCAGATGTGGCGATACTGCTCCGTCCAATCGGCTACGTCCTTGAGCGGTGCAACGTCGAGCTTGCAGGGGCGGTACTGGGCGTTCTTCCCCCGAACGACTAACCCGGCGTCTACCAAAACCTTGATGTGCCGCGAAATGGCGGGCAGGGTCATGTCGAATGGCTCGGCAAGCTCGTTGACGGTCGCCTCGCCTTGAGCCAACCGCGCGAGGATCGCTCGGCGGGTGGTATTGGCCAATGCTGCGAAAGTCTGGTCTAGTCTGTCGTCCTCACTCTCCATTGGGGCGCGCCTCATTTAACGAGTATGTTAATTAACATACCTGTAAAATACGACAATCTGTTCTAATTGTCAATCGGCTCGGGGGACATTCAAACTATTTCGTAACAACAGGGCCATTTGCCGGTGGCGCTTGCCCATTCCACCCAGGCACGTTAAAACCAACCCACAAGAAAATAATGGAGAAAGACACTTCGGCAATGGAAACACGACAACTCGGCAACAGCGATTTGCAGATTACGCCTGTGGGGTTGGGCGCGTGGGCCATCGGCGGCGGCGATTGGTCGTTTGGCTGGGGCGACCAGGACGACGCCGAATCGGTCGCGACGATTCATCGTGCGCTGGACATGGGCATGAACTGGATCGACACTGCCGCCATTTACGGGTTGGGTCGCAGTGAGGAGGTGGTTGGGCGCGCACTCAAGCGCTACAGTGGCGACACGCCGTATATCTTTACCAAGTGCAGTTTGGTGTGGGACGAAACCCGCGAAATCGGCAACAACCTCAAAGCCGACTCGGTGCGTAAGGAAGTTGAAGACAGCCTGCGCCGCCTGCAAATTGATGTCATCGACCTGTACCAAATTCACTGGCCGAACCCCGACCCAGACATCGAAGAAGGCTGGGCAGAGATGGCGAAGCTACAGGCAGAAGGCAAGCTACGCTGGATCGGTGTGAGCAACTTCTCGCCTGCGCAAATGGACCGTGCCCGCGCCATCGCGCCGATCACGAGCTTGCAGCCGCCGTACTCTGCTGTGAAGACAGACATTGAAGACGAGATACTGCCATACTGCGCCGAGCACGGCATCGGCACGATCGTTTACAGCCCGATGCAGGCTGGTTTGCTCACGGGGAAGATGACGCGCGCGCGCATCGATAACTTGCCAGAAAACGACTGGCGCAGCCGTGACGACGAGTTTGCCGAGCCGAAGCTCACGAAGAACCTCGCAATCACCGAAAAAATGGCCGAAATCGGTGAGCGCCACGGCGTACTCACGCCGTCGGTGGCGATTGCGTGGGTGTTGCGCCGGCCCGAAGTGACGGCTGCGATTGTCGGTGCCCGCCGCCCCGATCAAATCGATGGCATCATCGGGGGTGGGACCTTCCGGCTCAGTGATGAGGAAATCGCGGAGCTAGAGCCGCTCGTGCGGGCGTAAACGCAGCGCACGCACCGATGGCCACAGTAGCCCGTAGCGACGCGCTTTCGCGCGTCGGCTGTGAACCCAGTCGGGTTCACAGCGCGGCAAAGGTTGCCTTTGCCCCTACGGGCGCTTCGCAGGCCGGTTTTCATCGCCGCAC